>DUGW01000223.1 GCA_013331125.1 Candidatus Woesearchaeota archaeon
TGCGGAATTTCTTCCTTAACCGTATCTATAAGGCTAAGATTGAGGAGGCTGAGGATAATCTCATCAAGGATACCTCCCGTCTTTTGGGTGCTGTCAAGCAGTATTTCCAGCTGGAGTCTTTCATCCCAGAATACGCCGAGAAGCCTTTCTTCCCTGCCAAGGGTCTCTGAGTCTGAGCGGGTTTCAGATTATCAGCTCATCTCTACCAGCAGTTTCGCCGCCAGTCTTGTCGTCATCTCGTCCCTGTCTTTCTTTGGGTTGACTTCGACGAGGTCTATCATCCTTATGTTCTTCAAGAGCTTCAACCGCTGGACAGCATATATCAGCTCCCGGGATGTCAGTCCCCCTGGCTCGATATATCCTGTCCCTGGCGCGAATGCAGGGTCACATGCATCGATATCGATCGAGAGGTATGTCTCGTCCCATTCTCTGACAGTCTCTGTCACTGTGTCCATGACATCTGAAAGCCCGTTCATCTGTATCTGTTTCATGTTGAAGTATCTTATCCCGTTCTGTTCCATGAACTCTTTCTCGTTCCCTGTCCAGTTCCGCACCCCTAGCACTATCACGCGATTCCTGTCTGCTATCCCGTCCTTCACCAGTACCCGCAGGTAATCCTCATGTGTCGGTGGTTCCATGTCTCCTTCGCAGTCTGGGTGCGCATCGAACACCACCAGTCCTGCTCCGTTGTGCTTTGACGCGAATGCCTTGAATGCTGCGTATGTTATCGAGTGGTCTCCTCCGAGCACGCATATCCTTCCGCTCACTACATCATCTACTAGCGGTTTCAGCTTGTCATATATTGCCTTGTTCGTCGTCTCGATGTTTGCCTGGTCGACCTCTACCGCATCAACCTCAAACTTTTCCTTGAACCCGGACTCATTTAGGTAGAACTCTTCTGTAAGCATGACTATCCTGTCAGGTGCCTCTTCGCAGCCCAGGGTCTTTCCCAGTCCTCCGTTGGAGAACGGCACTTTTATGATTTTCATGTTCCGCAGTAATCATCTTCCATTTTTAAGTCTTTAGGACTCCTTAAAAACCCCTCAACAGACTATTGATTATTACTCATTTGTATACTTCACTATCGGCATCGCCCCTCCGTACCAGAATTTCTTGCCTTTCTTCAGCGCTGCCGGTGCGAACACCTCATTGTAGACGTAGAGCTCCCCGCGCAGTTCTGCGCTCAGCTTGTTGTCCAGTCCCCATAAGAACCCTTTGTCTGGGTTGATGAACACTATGTCATATTGTGATATGTCATGTTCCATGTAATCCCCAACTACAAATTCACAGGTCAGTCCTAGTCTGTCTTTTATCTTCTCCGCTGTCTTGACCAGTTTCTCATCATATTCTATCCCTACAGTCTCTGTGAACAGTGAGGCTATCAATGCCACCCTTCCGTCTCCGCATCCCAGGTCCAGGAACCGTTTATACCCATCAAGCTTGATCTCCTTGAACAGCGCGAACACTGAGTCCATCGATGATGTCCCGAATATGCCTTTCTCTGTGTTCCAGAAAAGGTTCTTTCCCTCTCCAAGGAGCTCACTCTCCTGCAGCTTATACGCCCTTTTTATCTCAGAAAACTTTGTCTCTCGGTCCATGGCTCTGGTTGATGCTTTCAGATATTTAATCTTTTGCTCATGTAAGGTCCTTCTTTCTTGTATCCCGATCCTCTGTAATACTCCCGTACACCGATCCCTGATATCACGACGACCTTGTCCTTCCCATGCGAGAGTGCGATCTCTTCAGCCCTTCGCAGCAGCTTCTTTCCCCATCCTCTGTGCTGCACATCCCCTTCATTGCCCAGTCCGGCTGCTGTGCCGTAGACATGCAGCTCCCGTACAAGTGCTGTCCGTCCTGTGATCTCTTTCCGCAGCAGCTGTCCGGGCAACCTAAGACGGCAAAACCCAAGCAAGACATCATTCTTCTTGTCCTCTGCTGAGATGAAGAACTCCTTCCCTCCAGAAGCATCATACTCGACGACAGATATCTCTGCCTTCCCGATCTTCTTCGCTCTTCCTGCCTCTCGGCATCTTATACACCGGCACTTTATCCCCTTCTCTTTGCAGACCCTGTCGACGAGCTGTCGCAGGTTTGTCATTATCGGTCCTGCGTCTATCTGGTTGCTTGATATGTCCCTCTGCACCCTCATTATCCTGCAGTAAGGTGGCACTGTCGACTTGAATTCTGCGATTATCTCTGCTGCCTTTTGCGTAGGTAGTGGTTTGTATTCCCCTTCCTGCCACATCTTGTACAGCTTTGTCCCTTTGAGCACCATGCATGGGTATATCTTCAGCATGTCTGGCTTGAATCTCTCGTCCTTGAACAGTTCCTTGAGCCCTGTCACGTCCCGCGCAGGAGACGAGCCAGGCAGTCCTAGCATGTAATGCAGGTTCAGCTTGAAACCGAGATCCCTCAGTTCCTGTATCGCTTTGACGCTCTCCTCGACATTGTGGCCTCTCCCTACTTTCGCGAGTACGTCGTCGTATATTGTCTGCACCCCTAACTCAACTCTTGTCGCCCCCAATGAGAGCGCGAAATCCCCTTGCTCCTTCCTTCCATAGTCAGGTCTTGTCTCGACAGTGAGTCCTACGCATCTTATCTTTGCCTTCTCGTTCCTTTTCTGCTCCTTGTCTAGTGAGGATTCCCCTTTCTTCTTCATCTCGAGCAGTCTTCTGTGTATCTCTTTTGTCCTCTCTGCGTCTGCTACCTCTCCTGGCAGCATGAAGAATTCCTTGAAACCTGCGACATCCAATTTCCCATCAAAGAACCGGCCAAAATCATTCATCGCCTTCAGTGCATACATGACGAAATCCTTCTGGTATTCTTTGCTCATCGATGGGAATGTCCCTCCCATTATTATCAGTTCTGCCTTGTCTGGCGCGTGTCCTGTCACGACATACTGCTCCAGTCTGTTCATCACCTGCAGGTATGGGTCAAAATCATTGCGTAAAGCCCTCAGTGTCGCCGGTTCTTTTCCCGTATATGATTGCGGCACATCTCCGAACTCACTTCCGACCCCTCCTGGGCATATGTCGCACTTCCCGTGCGGGCACTTGTGTGGTTTTGTCATTATCGCGACCACAGCGACTCCTGAGATCGTACGCGTCGGCTTCGTCACCAGGTATTTCTTTAGCANNCTTGAGCTTCCTCTTGGATATCTTGTCCTTGTCCAGCCTTCCGCTCTTTATCTCGTCTATTATCTCTGCGAAAAACTCTTCTCTCGTCATGGCTCCTGGCAATCCAGGAGTCTTTATAAAATGGTATGCTCAATAGAATTCGTGCGTGATTCTCTTTATCAGCCAGTTTATCAGGCTTCCGACCACGAAGACTCCTGCAGCTATCATCCCTATGTATCCCCAGTATGTCAGTCCTATCGGCACTGTCTTGAAGAACACTGATAGTGGGGTGTACACGACCAGCATGTGCAGTCCTATGCTTCCTGCCATCGCCATGATCAGCCATCTGTTGCTGAATATGCCTATCTTGTATGATGATCTTACCATCTGTATTCGTGCTATCTCCAGCACGACGAGTATCGTGAATGCCATCGTCCTTGCCATCTCGACGCTGTGGACAGACCCTATTGCGTAGCCCAGCAATGATGCTGCTGCGATCAGCCCTCCTATGAGGAATATGTTGAGTGTCATCCCTGTTGACATTATCCTGTCTGTCAGCTTGCGTGGCGGTCTCGCCATCGCATCTTTTGATACTGGGTCCACGCCCAATGCTATCGCTGGTGGTCCGTCTGTCACCAGGTTTATCCACAGGAGCTGCACTGCCAATAGTGGTAGTGGCCATCCTAGTATCGAGCCGATGAATACTGTCAGCACCTCTCCCATGTTGCATGACAGCAGGTAGTTCACGAATTTCCTTATGTTGTCATATATTCCTCTCCCTTCCTCGACGGCATTGACTATCGACGCGAAATTGTCATCTGTCAGGATCATCTCGCTTGCCTCTTTTGCCACGTCTGTCCCTGTTATCCCCATCGATATGCCGATGTCTGCCTGTTTCAGTGCCGGGGCGTCATTGACTCCGTCTCCTGTCATCGCCACGACGTGTCCTTTCTTCTTGAGTGCCTTGACTATCCTGAGTTTGTGCGCGGGGTTCACGCGTGCATAGACCCTTACATCCTCGACTATCTTTTCAAGTTCTCTGTCATTTATCTCTTCCAGCTCCTGGCCGGTCATGCTCTTACCTGCTATCCCCAGTTCAGAGGCTATGGCCACTGCTGTCTCTTTCAGGTCTCCTGTTATCATGATCACTTTTATCCCTGCGGTCTTGCATTTCTCTATCGCCTCTTTGACCTCTCTTCTCGGAGGGTCTATCATCGCCTGTAATCCGACGAATATAAGGTCTTTCTCGTATGTCTTGTGTGTCTCTCCTTTCTTGAGCTCTTTGTAGGCGAATCCCAGCACCCTGAGTGCCTGCTTTGCATAATCTGAATTCTTTCCCTTTATCTCTGCCTTGAGTTTTGGTGTCAGCTTGATGACTTTCCCGTGCCGCACCACTGATCTGCATTGGTCTAACAGTACATCTGCTGCTCCTTTGACGTATGCGACTTTTTTTCCGTTCACTATGTGGACTGTCGTCATCCTTTTTCTCTCTGAGTCGAATGGTATCTCGTCTTTCCTTGGGTATTTCTTGTCGAGTTTCTCCTTGTCCAGCCCTCCTTTGAGTGCTGATGTTATCAGGCATCCTTCTGTGGGGTCGCCTATGACTTTCCAGCCGCTCTTGTCTAGTTTTGCGTCGTTGTTCAGTGCGCCTATCGTCAGCAGGAGTTCCAGCTCTTTTGATGTCTTCAGGGAGGTTATCTCGCCGTCTGGTTTGTATCCTCTTCCTGTGACCGGTATGTCTTCGCCGTTGACGCATATCCTCCTCACTGTCATCTGGTTATGGGTGAGTGTCCCTGTCTTGTCTGTGCATATGACTGTTGTAGAGCCTAGTGTCTCTACTGATGGCAGGTGTCTCATGAGCGCGTTCTTTTTTATCATCCTCTGGACGCCCAGACCTAAGGATATCGTGACGACTGCAGGCAGTCCTTCAGGTATCGCTGCCACTGCCAACGCCACTGCTGCGAAGAACAGTTCCAGCATCTTCCCTTCATGCATCAGCATGCCTGTGCCGAAGACAATTCCGCATATGATTAGTGTCAGGACTCCCAGCCACTTCCCCAGCTTGTCGAGCTGTTTCTGTAGCGGCGTCATCACAGGCTCTGCTTCCTGTATCATATGGGCTATCTTTCCTATCTGTGTCTTCATCCCTGTCTCGCAGACCACTGCTTTTCCGTGCCCTCTTGTTATTATTGTGGATGAGAAGACCATGTTTTTTCTCTCGGCCACAGGGTGTTTGCCTCTGATGTCACTCACCATTTTCGCGACAGGTGTTGATTCTCCTGTTAGTGCTGATTCCTGGGTCTCGAGGTTTATCGCTTCGCACAGTCTCGCGTCTGCAGGCACTTTCTCTCCGGTCTCGAGCAGTATTATGTCTCCGGGCACCAGTTCTGTTGCGTCTATCGTCCGCGTCTTTCCGTCCCTTATCACCACTGCCTTGAGGCTTGCCATCTTCTTGAGTGCCTCTATCGCCTGCCCTGGCTTGTATTCCTGTATGAACCCTAGGCCTGCATTTAGTATCAGTATTGTTGCGATCACCAGCGCATCTACAGCCTCTCCTATGGCTATCGATACGACAACTGCGCCAAGAAGCACCCATATCACCGGAGAGTTGAACTGTTCCAGTAGCAGTTTCCACCACGGGTCTTTCTTGGCTTCCTCTAGCTGCTTCCTGCCGTATTTCCCGATTCGTGCTTTTGCCTCTCTGCTCTCGAGGCCTTCCTCAGAACTAGATAGCTCCCTGAATACATTGGTGAGGGTGTTGTTGTAAAATTCCATCTTATGCCCTGCCTTCCAGCGAGTTGTATTCTTCTTCCAACAGCTTGTATCTTATGGCTTTGCTTTGCTGACTCTCTTGGACGTCTCTCTTGTAGTACAGCGCATCCATTATCTCAGGGTTTGTCAGGTCTCTTGAGCTGTATAGTATGTTGTCTGTTGCGAAGAATAGTGCGTCCCTGAAAATCTTGAGGTATGATAGTGTGTCGAATAGCCTTTCGCTGAACAGTGTTTTTCCTGGTGTGAAGATCTGCAGTCCGAAGGTGTAGCTCTGTGTCATGGCGAAGTTGTATAGTCTGTTGCCTTCGAGCATGTACCTGTGTTTTGTCCTCATGGTGTTTATGTCATCCTTGAACTCCTTGAGTTCTGGGGTCTCTGTGAACGGTTCGTAGTGTGTCTCGACGAATTCCCTTGTCTGCTGGATGGTTGTCTCATTTTCCAGGCTTAGGTTCTTGTATAGGAATATCAGTTGCTGTGTCGTGTGTATCGCATTGTCCCTGTTTGTCTGCAGGAATGTGAGTGCCAGCCTCTTGTCTGCGACTGCTCCGAACCAGTGGTCTGTGAAGTAGTCCCACACCCCGAATGGCTGTGTGGTCACTGCTTTCCTTGATTCAAAGCTCTTTATCAGCTGGTCTGTATTCTCTACTATTTCTCTTGTGACCATCATCTCGTTTATCTCGGTCGAGTAGGTCTCTTCTGCTGCTGTCAATATGTCTATCTTCAGCTGGTTGAGTTGGTCTATGGATTCGTCGATGTTCTCCAGGCTGTTCTCCCTCTCGACTATGGCTACATTGACTGCTGTGAGAAGGTATATCAGTGCTATGCATGCTATGAAAAGTCCTGTGTATGCGATTCCATGCAGTGCTGCCTTGCTCACGTCCTTCTTCATATGGAACGGGTCGAAGAATCTCAGGTAAAGTAGTTTGTTGACTGAGAAATATACGAAGAATGCTGGGATGAACAAAGCTGTCAGGAGGTACATGATGCTTACGTAATTGTCTGTGAGTATCAGCTTCGGGAGGTGGTACATCAGTGCGACAGCCGATGCCAGGGATATCACGTGCGAGTACCATACCACCAGGAAAGTCCTTGTGAATGATTGGTGCAGCTCTCTCTGTATCTCCTTGCTTGTGTGGTGGAAGTATAATGCCACTGTGACGACGAAGCATATCATGTACAGCACCGTCATCACCAGGCTCATCAGGTCATACGTGTTTGTGTATATCCAATAGAGCGGTATGATCATGAGGCCTATGTATGATACCCTTATCCCTAATCCGTATCTGTGGCTCTCCCTGTGGAGCTTGTGGCTCAGCCACAGAAGCACTGCTCCGTAAATGAAATGTATGAAGAACAGCTTTGGTGTTCCCATCAGGTATGCCAGTATCCCTATTGCTACTGTGTACGTGGCGACATAGTATTTCAGTTTCAGGACGGCATCAAGTATCCTGTGGGTCTTTTTCATCTCTATGTCTATCTCTATCGCTGCGGTCCTTTCCTTTTTGACCCCTATCTTCTTCGAGTATTCCTTTATCTTCTTGTTGACGTTGTGCAGCTCTTCATCAACGCTTGTGAACGGTTTCTGGATTGTAGGGGTCGGTCTTGGGGGGCTTAGTCTCTCGGCCCTGGCAGTCTTTTTCTCAGGCTTGCTCATGGGAGTGCCTGTTCTTGCCTTTCCCTGTTCCTTACGTTTCTTCTTCACCATCTGTTTCTCTCTGATCATTCCTGTTCGTATTCGATCTCAAGCAGTTTAGGTGTCTTGTCTGCCTTCTCCATTATGTACTCGTATCTGAGTGCCTTGCTGATGGCTGGCTCCGGCCTTTCCGATTTCTCGAACAGGTCCTGTTGGACGTGTCCTGAGAACCTTTCTTTGTCCTCGAACAGGAAATCCTGCATGTTCTTTGTGGCCATCACCCTGAACGGGTATGTGTGCCTCAGCATCCCCATCACCTGTTTCATGAACATGCTCTTTGAGTGGTATACCCTGTCCCACTTCTGTCTCTGTGCGCAGAACCAGTTGAACCCGTTGTCTTCATAATAGTCGAATGTCGTTGCTGGGTCTTCCATCTTTTCCAGTGCATCCAGGAGTGGAAGGTCTAGTTTGTATACGAGGTATTTTTCGTCTATCTTCGCTTTCAGCTTCTCGTTGTATGCTTCCAGGTCTTTTGAACCGTCTGGCATGCTTGCATTCCTTTTGAGTGTCTCTTGCAGGATCTGGTATCTTCCTGTCATGTATGCCTTTGCATCTATTACTGCTTTTATCTTTGTCTGTGCCATGGCTGTTGCCTGCGAGTTCTTGGCCAGTTGCTGCATGTATGTGTCATCGAGTATGCTTCCGAATGATATCTCTCCTCCTAGGAGCGTGTTCTTTGCCGCTGTGACATCTTCGATGACCTGTCTGTTGTATGCCTCCAGGTCTGTGAACGCCGGAAGGTTCCTCATCTCTGCTGGTTGGTCCCGGAATATCTCGTCCAGTCTTGATGCGTCAAGCAGCGCGTCGTCCAGCTCTTTTGCGTGGTAATCCTTGTCTGTCTGGTACATCTGGACGGCAAGCAGCGCATAGCTTGCGGTCATGATGATGACGAAGGCCAGTGCATATATGACCGAATGCCTTATTGCGAGCCACATGTCCTTCTTTATGTGTTTGTGCTCGAAATAGTATATGTATAGGAACTTTGACAGGAAGAATATCGCGAGCACGACAGGGAATATGTATATCAGCAGCAGTTCTGCCATGCTTACATGCATCGTCGGCATTATGAACGGCATCAGGCTGAATATTATCGCTCCTGCTGTCAGCGCCACGATCTTTGAGTATGTGACCTGCCACATTATCATGAGCAGCCTGTGCTGTCTGTGGTGGTATACGTATATTATGACTGTCGATACTGCTGATAGCAGGTATACAAACAGCAGGAACCATGATAGCAGGTCCCTGTATATCACGATTGTCGCTGCTAATGGCAGGAAGAATGTCCCTATTATCGCTATGACATCGTGGGGTTTGTGGTTGTGTCTGTGGAAGAAGTGTCCGAGCCATATCGTCGCGAGTGTCGCTACGGTGTAGAATATCAGGCTTATCGATTCGAACAGGAATGCGAGGACGATCAGTGAGCAGACGAAAAGCACGACTGGGAGCTCTTCTCGGCTCAGCATCAGCCTTACTCCTTTCTCGATCTGTTTCTGTACTGCCTCTTCCTCTTTTTCAGCGTATGCTTCTGAAGGTATTGTCGGTTTGCTCCACAGTTCAGACAAAGGCTTGGTCGCTGCCTCCTCTTTTCTTTGTGCAGGCTTCTTCTGGAGCTTTCTCTTCAGGGCCTTCCTTCTTGTGGGCATTTCCTTCTTTGCAGGACCTGCCTCTTTTGCTTTGTGGCCCTTGGCCTTGTGTTTAGGATCAGTCTTATTGCTGACGCTCGGTTTGCGTACTACACCTCTTTTTTTCATGGATCTCACCAGTTATGGCTTAAAACACCCCTTTGAGGGTTAATAAACCTTTTTATTTATAAACCTTGTCTATCATTTGCTGAGTTTGTTCTGTTACTTTTGTCTTCTCTCTGCTGTCTGGCTCTGCGGTTCAGCATTCCTGCAGTTCTGCCCTTATCCATTTGTCTTTGCATACCAGCTGGACCCCTCCTTCATTGACTACAGGTCTCAGTGTCAGTGCCTTGAATCCTCCTATCTGCTGTCCGAATGACAGCTTCTTCCTTCCTGGCGCCCCTGCGCTCATGCTGTTCTCTATCTTTACTGATAAATTGTAGTTCGCTTCAAGGAATATCTTCAGTCCTGTTATCTCTGTGCCTGCATTGTTTATGTTGAAGTAGACTGTGCTGTCATGGTAGCATGCCGGTTCGTCTTCCATCATTGTTATCTCTGCGGTCTCGCATTTGGATGTGGTCGAGGCTCCGTTCATGTTTGTCCCTATCACTGCAGCTACTATGATCACGATTCCCATCAATATGAAAAATATCGCCTTTCCCATCATTCCTTTCCTGTTCTTTTTTTCTTGTCCTCTTCAGCTACGTGTGTTGGCGCCTTTTCCTTTTTGCAACTTTTCTGCTTTAGCAGCGCCGCCAGTATTGCCGAGCGATGCCTCGGTGATTTATGCAATGGAGGCTCCAGGGGGATGTCCCTTACGGGGAGGGAGCCATGTCGGCTTGATTCTCGGCGCTCGGCCGGCGGCGCTGTAGACTCTGCCAAACCGAGGACCGGCGCCAACACCGCCTCAGTGATGAATATGATGCTGTTGTTCTCTTCTGTCTATCTTCTCATACCTCTATGATATCTCCCAGTTCGGGCCCGTATGCCTCATATCCCATCGCGCCCGCCCATTCCACCATGTTCTGGACAGCGCCCTCATCGCCATGCACGAATATTATCTTCTTCGGCGAGATCTTCCTGACCAGCTCTTTCAGGTCAGCCATCCCGTCGTGTGCTGAGAAGTCGAACTGTTTGACCTCGCATCCTACCTTTGTCTTGAGTCCGTCTATGTATATCTCTCCTTTCTCCAGCAGCATCCTTCCGTTCGTGTCTTCTCCCTGGTATCCTGTCAGCAGTATCGCGTTCTTGCTGTCCTTGTTGAGGACCTTTAGGTAGTTCAGCACCGGTCCTCCTGTGAGCATCCCTGATGTCGTTACGAATATGCCTCCTTTTCTCAGCGCTGCTGCCCTGTCCTTGTATCCTCCTATCTTGCTCACTCTTGCGAATGCCTTCTCGAGCTGTTTCGCGTCCCTCAGGGAGTCGGGGTTTGCCAGTGCCGCCTCTGTGACCTTTATCCCCATGCCGTCGAGGTATATCGGTACTCCGAAGCTTCTCTTTGCGAGCAGCATTATCAGTTCCTGTGCCCTTCCCACCGCGAATACAGGTATTATCGGGACGCCTCCTCTCTCTAGTGTCTCGTGTACTGCGTCTATGAGTCTCTCCTGTGTCTTCTCCCTTGATGGGTGGTCCCTGTCTCCGTATGTTGATTCGCATATGAGTATGTCTATCTTCGGGAAGTCTGTGTATCCTGCCCTGTGCAGCAGCGTCTCTTTTGTCTTGAGGTCTCCTGTGTACAGCAATCTTTTCCCTTCGCTCTCCAGCATCACTGTCGTGCTTCCTGGTATGTGTCCTGCGTCGAAGAACTCGAACTTTATTTCGCTGTTGAATGTCCCGCTCTCGAGCACTTTCGCCCTTTTCATGCAGTTGAGGACCTTCTTTATGTCTGCCTGTTCGTAGCCTAGGTGCTGGTGTGATATCTTCCCTACCTTGAATGCGTCTTCGAGCAGTATCCTTGTCAGTGCCTTGGTGCCTTTTGTGCAGTATATCTGGCAGTCCATCCCTTTGTGGTCGAGCCATGGCAGAGCGCCTGTATGGTCTAGGTGTGCGTGTGATATGAACACTGCGTCTATGTCCTTGGCCTTCTTGTTGTCTTCGAACCCTATGGGGTATTCTGTCCCTTCCGTCGTGATCTTAAGTCCACAGTCGAGCAAGAGTCGGTGGCCAGATGTCTCTACTTCTATGCAGCTTCTTCCGACCTCTCTTGCCCCACCGTGGAAAGTCAATCTCATTTTCTCCTCTTTTCGGGCATCATCTTCTGCCCTTCCTGCCTCTTTTTCCGACCTTTGCGGCCGTCTTTTCTCCAGTCTTCTCGACGATGTTGTCGCTGGTCTTCTCTGTGCTTGTGTCTCTTGTCTCCTCGAACTCTATGTACCATCTGCCTGAAGAAATGTCATACTTGAACAGGACATCGTGCTTCTTGCTTGTGTCCAGTGCGAAAAGGAGCGGTTTCGGGATCGTTGTCTCTACGCTTGATCCTCTCTTGTACAGCTTTCTCTTGATTACTGTCATCCCGGAAAATTTATACTTACTTATTTATTAATCTTTTGATTAATTTTAATACAAATTAAATAACTTATAAAAATACTTATTTATTTTCCTTTACTGAGGTGCAAAAATAAATCTGGAAAAGTTTATATACGTCAATATCTACATGTTCCTTATCATGGTAGGCGAGGCAAATCCTAAGATGGCATTGAAGGAATGCCCTGTATGCGGTTCTGATGTAGATGAGAGGTCGCAGTACTGTCCTGAGTGCGGCAATGACTTCGACCCTGATGCCATGGCCGATTATTGAGCGAAGAATTAGGTTCTTTTCTGTGTTCTTTCAGTCGTTCTTCTCACTGTCTGTCTTTACAAGGCTCTGGTACCTTTCATACCTGACCCTTTCCTTCTCAAGCAGCGCAATCACTTCCC
>DUGW01000046.1 GCA_013331125.1 Candidatus Woesearchaeota archaeon
GGATTTGAGTATGTCCACTGCGCATATGTTTGCGCCTACTGCCTGTGCTGTCTTCACTGCGAGCTCTTTTGTCTTGAAGTCGAGCTCTGTCTTTGTCCCTTTTCCGCCGGCATGGATGTTCGCTCTTTTCTCTGCCTCTTCTGCCTGTCTCTTCATGGCAGCTATCACTTTGTCTCCTACCACGAGGGCTCTCATGTCTGTCCCTCCGGTCTCCAAGGATTTCTGGATTATCACCGGTTGGTTGAGTGCGCTCATCGCGTCGAGTATGCTCTTTGCTGATGAGTAGCTGTCTGCGAACATGACACCTTTTCCCTGGGTCCCTGACGGGAATTTCATGACTATCGGGTATGATACCTTCTCGAGGAGTTTCTGTGCCCCTGAAGGGTTCGCTGATATGTATGTCTCTGGCATCGGTATGTTGTGCTGCTGTAGTGCCAGGTGTGTCAATAGTTTGTCATGTCCGAACAGGAATGCCTGTGGTGCAAACGGCAGGTATGTCTCGTTCTGCAGCACTGACGCTATGCTGTTGAGTATCTGCAGGTACCTGAATGATCCTTTTAGATATATGCAGTCGTATTTTTCCAGGGGTTTTCCGTTGACCAGGACCTTGGGTTTCTTCCCTCCCAGGTCGACTTCAAGGTCTTTGAGGTTTATGTGTTCTGCGTCCTCGAAGTATTTCTTCATAGCTTCGTACGTCCAGTTGGAACTCACGCTCCCTAGTGATATCAGTGCTGCTTTCATCTTTTCCCCTGAAAATGTTTTATGATGATCTACTTAGGTACCTCTTTGACTGGGTCTATGAGGAATCCTTTGAGTATGTTCTGTCCTACAAGCACAGGGTATTTCATGTCTGCCCTGTCTGCTATCGTGAATTCTGTCTTGACTTCCTTGTCTGCGAGGAGTACGGTCGCCTTGACTACCGGCCTCAGTGATCTTCCGCTTGCTGATTTGACTATCTTTGTCTTCAGTATCGGTCCTAGTTCCAGGTCTGCTGCCAGCCTTACGTCTATGCTTGATTTGGTGGCTCCTGTGTCTATCCTTCCGAGCACTTCTTTTCTCTTGCCTGTCGGGCCTACCATCGTCAGCCTTTCCACCAGTCCTATGACTGTCTTCTTGTTGTATTTTATCACTATGTTTTTCTTGTCGCCCATCAGGAACATTTTATTTGCCTCTCGCTTTGCTTTTCTCTCTATTCTCTTTTTCTGTCTTCCCTTTTTTCTTGTCTTCTGTAGGTGTCAGGCTCTTCTTCATCTCTTCTTTGATCCTCTCGTCCTGCTCTTCGACTGTCATCTCTTCTGTTGTGGGCTTCATCGTGGGGAACAGTATGACGTCCCTTATCGATTCTGCGCCCAGTAATATGATCGCCATCCTGTCGACTCCGAATCCCAGTCCTCCTGCCGGTGGCATGCCGTATTCTATCGCCTGCACGAAGTCCTCATCCATCGGGTGTGCCTCTTCTGCTCCTCCTCTCAGCTCTGCTGCCTGTTCCTCAAGCAGTTTTCTCTGGAGCAGCGGGTCGTTCAGCTCTGAGTATGCGTTGCATATCTCTGCTCCCAGGCAATAGCTCTCGAACCTCTCGATGAGTTCTGGGTTTCCCCTCTTTACCTTGCACAGTGGTGTGCTCTCTTTCGGTTGGTCTATGATATGCACTGGCTGTATCAGCTTCTCCTCGCATAGGTCTTCGAACAGCAGCTGTATTGCCAATCCTTTTGTGAATGTGCCTTCGTATTCTATATTATAGTTGGTGAGCAGCTGCCTTAGCCCTTCTTCGTCGACTCCTTCGACATCCACTCCTGCGAGCTCTTTGAGGCACTGTTCCATCGTCTTCCTTGGCCATGGTGCCTTGAAGTCCAGCTCCACCTCTTCCTCTTTGTACATCCTTTTTACCTTGGTGGTGCCGTGCAGACTCATGGCTAGGTGTTCTACCATCTTCTCGAATATCTCCATGACTCTCTCATAGTCTACATAAGCATGATAGAATTCAAGCATCGTGAATTCTGGGTTGTGTGTCGCGTCGACCCCTTCGTTCCTGAAGTTCTTGCATATCGTGAATACCTTCTCGAATCCTCCGACCAGCAGCCTCTTCAGGTATAGCTCTGGCGAGATTGACATGTACATCTTCATGTCCCATGCATTGATGTGGGTCACGAATGGTCTTGCATTCGCCCCTCCGTATATCGTCTGCAATGCAGGTGTCTCGACCTCTATGAATCCGAGGTCGTCGAAGTACTGTCTTATGTGTCTGAGCATCAGGCTCCTTTTCAGGAATGTGTCCTTGACTTCCTGGTTCATTATCAGGTCCAGGTATCTCTTCCTATACCTCAGCTCCTTGTCTTTTATGCCGTGGTATTTCTCAGGCATCGGTCTGAGTGTCTTTGTCAGCAGTGTATATTCTTCTGCGTACACTGACACTTCCCCGGTCTTTGTCGCGAATATGTGTCCCTTGATCCCCACGATGTCTCCCAGGTCGCACTTCTTCAGGATGTTGTATGCCCCTTCTCCGACATCGTCTTTCCTTATGTATATCTGGATCTTTCCTGTCTGGTCCTGTATGTGCATGAATGTGGCTTTTCCCATCCCTCTGAGCTGCATTATCCTTCCTGCGACTGCTACCTTGTGGTCTGTCTGCTGTTCTGCTGCCAGTCCGGAATGCTTTGCAAGTATGTCTGCTGCGTGGTCTGTATGGTCAAAAGAATAAGGATATGGTTCTACTCCCATCTCTCTTAGTGCATTTAGTTTGTCTATCCGGTCCTTGACCAGTCTGTTTTCTTCTTCCAACCCCATGGACACCCAAAATATCGACTCGTTTTATAAAGGTTTTGTTTGGGATTGTTAGTTAAGAAAAAGAAATCAAAAGATTAAAACGTTTTATATCTCGAAATCTAGATCCTTGTCCAGCGCGTCCAGCTCTGCAGTGTTGAAGTCTTCATCAAGGCTGTCGACCTCTGCGAGGTCTGCCTCGAGGTCTGTGACCTGTGTCTCTGCAGTCTGTGTTGCTGTGCTGTCAGTGACTGTTGTCTTCATGCCTGCATCAGCTGTCTTCTCTGAAGGCGCGACTGATGGTTGCTTTATCGGTTTGACCGGTACCCTCTTTGTGCATCCGGCCATCATCACCAATGTCAGCAATGCGACGATAAGGATCAATGCGATGACTTTTCTCATGATGATTTACCTCCTTCGGTGTTGTCCTTGCTCTATACTGCGACAAGCAACTTATCGCTTATAAGTCTTTCCTTCATCTTCTCTTTCACAAAGAAAGAAAAAAAGTTGGATTTGGGCTTAGGCGCCCTCCTCCTCGCTGTCTTCATCAGATTCGTCTTCTTCATCGTCATCATCCTCTTCTTCATCATCTTCTGAAGTCTCGTTCCCATCGTCTTCAGTGTCGTCCTCAGATTCGGTCTCTGTCTCGTTCTCTTCCTCGACTTCCTCCTCCTCTTCGACCTCTACTTCCTCTTCTTCGTCATCTGACTGGCTGTCATCTGCGACCTCAAGGCTTCCCTTGTTCATTTTTCTGATCTCCTGGACTGCTTCCCTGAGCAGGCCTTTGGCTTCCTTGAGTGATTCCTGTGCCTCTTTCATGAGGGTATGCACTTCTTTGGCTGCCTCGTCGACCTCGCCTGGTGTGTTCGCGCCCTTCCAGAGTTCCTTCGCCTTGTTGTATTTGTCTGCTGCTTCGTCGAGCTTTGCACTGAAGTCATCAAGTATGCTGTCCAGCGCTGTGACGTCTGCTCCTTTCTCAGCCAGCTTGTCGCGTACATTGGCGAATCTCTCCTCGAGTTTCTCGGTCTTCAGTATTATGTTTCCGAGCCTTGCTCCTGCAAGCCTGCCGATGGCTTTCTTGAGGTGCAATTTTGTCGCCTGCCATGCCTCGCGGATGGTCTTTGCTGCATCGTTGATCTCTTCTTTTGTGGCATCCTCGCCGAGGTTCTCTATCTTCTCCTTGGCTGCTGTGACCTCTGCTATCTTCGCGTCAAGTTTTGCGACAAGGTCAGTCCTCTCTTCGTCTGAGAGGTCTTCTGAACTCTCTACCTTTGCCTTGACCCTCTCGAGCTCTTTGAGCACCAGGTCTGCGCTTTTCAGTAGATGTGGCTGTGCCTGCTCCTTGAGGCGCTCTCTCTTCTGGTCGCACTCTGTGCTCTCTGCGCCTTTGCACTTGTTCCACTCGTCTTTTGCCTTGACAAAGTTCTGTCTCTGCTCTTTGTACATATCTTTGGCCTTTGCGTATCGCTCTTTGGCCTGTTGATACATCTCTCTTGCTCTTGCGAAATCCTCTTTCGCTTTCTGTATCATAGGCTTGACTGGTCTTTCATTGAATCTCTTCAGCCTCTCCTGCTGGAGCTGCTTGAGCCTCAATGCGCCTGCCCTTACCTGGCGTGCATCCTGTCTGAGGTCTCTTGCTTCGCCCCTGACTTCACGTACCTGCTCCCTTGCCTGGTACAATGCAGGTCTTGGTGGTGTGGCGATAGGCTCTGCTACAGGCATGTCTGCATCGCTGTCATCCTCCATCATATCCTCAGAATCAGTGTTTTCCTGTCCGTACTGGGCTCCCTGTGCGAATGCCAGCGGCACTGCGCTTATCATCAGGATGGCCATGACGAACAATGTCATCAGTTTCTTGTTCATCTTTTCTACCTCCGTGTCTTTTTTTTGTATTATTGTGTTGATTTTTGTCAACATGATATAATGATCATAAAACGGAATCCTGGGCCAGTTGCCCGGCCCTGATTCCGGCAAAACAACACACTATGTATGTTGGAATCGGTATTTATAAAGATACTTTCAAGGAACCTTTACAAGAAGCCCAAAAAATGGTCCTAAAGCTTTACGAAACTTTATATGCTCTCAGATAATATCTATTATGCTTAATATCTCCCCTATGCCGTTTATCTTGGTCATTTGCCCCTTTGCATCTTGCGATATGTTTTTATATCAATATATGCTGGAGCCTCTGTTATGAGAGTCATACCATTGTTTGCCATCCTTTTGCTTGTTATCTTCTCAGCTTCAGCCATGGCAGCCACTCTCCACGGCACTGTCTATGATGATGAGCTTAACGAGCTCAATGATGTTGTTGTTGAGGTCAATTCCACCCCTCAGCAGCGTTATGTCTCCAAGGATGGCAGCTACACTTTCAACCTACTTCCAGGGACCTATTCTATCACTGCGCGTTACAACAAGGATGATATCTACTCTTACAGTTCTGAAGATGCTGTCACGATAACTGATGATGGTGATTTTGTCTTCGACCTCTTCCTCTTCGCTGACCTTGATGAGGCCATCGAGCTGATTGAGGATTCTGAGGATATCAGCATAAACGGCGAGACCGAGGACATGGTCCCTTCGCAGCAGCGCAATATCGGTGTCACTGCTGTGGTCACTGCTTTTGTGATCCTCATGGCTGTCCTTGTCTATGCCTATTATTGGCGGAAGAAGAAGGAGCGCGAGGAGGCGAAAGAGATCGACCGTGTAGCGAGGACTGCGAAGCAGCGTGCCAGGGAGCATCCTCCTGACAAGAAGGTGAAGAAGGTCCTTGAGGAGCTTGAGCTCAAGGAGAAGGTCGAGAAGGAACAGCACTTGGCCACAGAGACCCAGATAATACTGGACATCCTGAAGAAGGAAGGTGGACGCTCGACCCAGAAGGAGATACGCAAGTACATCCCTCTCAGTGAGGCCAAGATATCATTGATGATCGCAGAGCTCGAGTCCCAGGGCAAGATAAAGAAGGTCAAGAAAGGAAGGGGCAATATAATAATACTGAACTGATTCTCTTTGTTTTGCTTAAGCAGCCAGTTTCTTCTCCCTCTGCAGCAGCAGTTTCTCTGTCTTTGCCTTGTCGAGTCCGTAGCTTATCAGTTCGTCAAGCATCCTCATCTCTTCGACGACTGCTGCGTAGAAGCTCTTCAGGTGCATCGCTGCCCTTTCCAGCTCGATGCTGCTTACGTGGTATTCCATGTTTGCCTGTTCGAGATGATGTCTCTGTGTGTGTATGTTCTTTATTATGGCCTGGACCTCGAGTCTCTGTCTTGTGTCCATGTCCATGACCCCTTTCTGGTAATGCAGTCCTACCATCTTTCTCCTGTGGTCTATCTCTATGTGGAAGTCCTTGAACAGTTCGTCCATCGTCTCGTCTGTGAGAAGTTCCTGCAGTCTCTTGAATGCGTCCATGACTATTGTGTGCTTCACAAGGTCATTCTTAGCTGTCTCCTGGAACAGTTCTATCATGTGCTTCGCTATCTTGAGTTTCTTGTGTGCCAGCCTGTCTTCTTTCTTTGCCAGTGCCTGTTCTAGCGCCCTTATCTTCGCTTCGACATGGCCTACCTCTTTCAGTTGCGATGGTCCTTTCACCTTCAGCCCTTCAAGTAGGTGTTGTTCTTTCTCCAGAAGTCTCTCAAGTTTCTTGTGCGCTGCATCCAGCCTTCTTTTGGCCACTGCCGCCCTCTTGAGATATATAGACCCTGCGATGATTAGCGCAGCGACTCCAAGCACTCCGCCGATGGATCCTCCGATGATCATTCCTAGTGTTGCCATTGAAGGTATCCTGGCCTGATTATCTTATAAATCTTTCCTAGAATCAGTGATGAAAAAGAAAATAAAAAATTAAGATAAAGAAGATTTACTTCTTTTACTTCTTTCCTTTTCCGCCGGACTTAGCCTTGGAACTGGTCTCGACATCTCCGCCTTCAGCGCCGGAGTCATCGCTTGCCTTCTTGCCGCCTTTTGCCTGGGAGGTTGTTTCCTCTCCGTCAGCAGCAGCCTTCTTCTTCTCAGCTCCCTGGTTTGTCTTGCTCAAGGTCTCTTTCTGTACAGTCACCTGTTTGCCTTTGCCGTTCTCTCTCTCTTCGACTATCTTTATCTTCACTTCTGTCTTGTTCTTCTTGGCCTTGACTGTGACTGCGACCTTTCCGGTTGACTCTTTCAGTCCGTTGACGATCTCGTCGAGCTTTGCCTGATCTTCCTCGCTCAGCTCTTTGTTGCCCTTCATCTTGACCTGGACCTCATTCACGAGTTCCTGGACCTCTTCCTCAAGGGCAGCAGCCTCTTCTTCTACAGCTTCGACTTCAGCGAGCTCCTCAGCAAGATCCTCTTCTGCAGCTCCCTCTTCGATCTGCTCGACATTCTCCTCGACTTCAGCGAGTGACTCGTCCATGGCTTCCTGTGCTTCAGCAGCTTCGCCGAATCTCTTCTGTGCGATCATTGCCATGACTTCCATCTTTCTCTCGCGTGCATGTGCAAGTCCTTTCTTTGCCTTTGCACTCTTTCCGAGGGTCAGCTTCATATCGACCTTCTCGAAGAACTTCTCGAATTTCCAGAATGCGCTGTCTGGTGTGACTCCTGCAGCATCCTCTTCCTCTGCTGTGAGTTCCAGGAGTGGCTCTTCCTCAGCTGGTGCTGCCTCTTCTTCTGCAGCTGCTTCCTCTGCTGGAGCCTCTTCTGCTGCTTCCTCTTCAGCGACCTCTGTCTCCTCAGCGGCTTCCTCTGCTGGAGCCTCTTCCTCGACAGGTGCCTCTTCCTCTGCAACCTCCTCCTCTACTGGAGTCTCTTCTGCAGCGACTTCTTCAGCTGCTGGCTCTTCTGCTGGAGCCTCTTCGACTGCTACTTCCTCTGTCAGGCCTGCATCATCTGCGACCTCTTCGACTGCCTGATCCTCTGGACTGGATAGCTCTTCCTGTGCCAGGGCACCGACTGCCATGATGCTTAGTACCATTATCAGCATCATCAGAACGCTTATTGTTTTCTTCATGGTCCTTACCTCCTAGGTTGTTTTTAAATCAAAGATTTTGATGAGCATAAATGGCCTGCCCCAGCGCGGGGGAAGGCCTTGAGAGCCAACTTTTTTGTTGCATAACCCCATAAAGCAAACTCTCAACCGAATATGATGTATAGCAGGTATATACTTAGTTATTACCTGCAAAACATTGTTTTATTATCGTTTTTTAGGGCCATTAAGGTAGCCTTATTGTTCACTATTGTTCAATTGCGGTCTTTATGTGATTTAAACGTGTTTTGAACTGCCAAAATTTTATTTACTGGATTCAGCAGACTTTTTGCCATTTTAACGGTTCAATTCGCCGTATATTTTATCTTTGCCTGCTTCTTTCCGCGGTATGGGTGTGAATCCTAATTTTTCTCCGATCCCATTAGACCCTGTTGCTTTTCTTTCAGCAGGTCTTGATTCTTCAGATCTTGGCTCGGTCACTATGTATAGCTTGGGGTTGGGTGCCTTACTGGAGCCAGCATATTCCTCAGGATACTCTGCATTGCCCATTATGATGGCTCCTTCAAGCCCTGGGGCACTGAATTGCGGGACCCTGTCTATGTCTCCTGGCATCCAGTTGTAGTCCTCTGAAGATCCATCATCCTCTCTGAAATATGTCTCGAAATGCGGCCTTATCATGTGCTGCATGTAGAATCTTACAGGGTTCTCTGCTATCTCCCTGACTATCTCTCTTAATGCTTTCACTCCCTGGACATCCCTTTCCGTAGCTGTCTGTTGCCCTTGGTATTCTCTGTTTATCCTTTCTGTCAGCAGTACTGCGAGCCTTTCATAGCCTTCAGCCTTGCTCATTGGTTTATCAAGTCTTTCAGGCATGTATGCTTCTATCATCACCATCGGTATTGATGATACCTTGTCGGCGAGCTTGGCGCTTATTGGTCTCCCTTCTGCTATCATCTCTCTGATGTACTGTACTGTCATGAGAGGTGCTATCTCTTCCTTTCTCAACAATAGTTTCAGGATCTCTTCCTCAGTCATTCCTTCTTTCATCGTCTCATCTCCTTGCTTCGTTTCTTTTGCTTCTCCTCTGCTTTTTCTCGGTTCTTTTTCATCTCTCTTCACTTGGATGTCTTATGATCTGTTGAAGGTGATGTGCCTGGCCCAGGGGAATAGGCCAGGGCACAAGAGGTATACCAGACTTTTCTGCCAAGTTTGGTGCAATGTAGTATAGGCCAGAATTACTTAGTTATTACTCGCAGAACGATGGAATATTTTTGCCTCCAAATCCAGAATGATTGGCTTGTAGGTTCATTATTGTTCAATTAAGGCTTTTTTAAGAATACGAGGTTCTTTTTCCCTCTTTTTTCCTTATGTATTACTTTTCGGTCTTCCATCTCCTTTAGGAGGCCGGATAGCTTTGATTTTGAGAATCCAGTCACAACCCGTAGTGTTCCCTGGTCGCAGCTGCCTTCTTTC
>DUGW01000105.1 GCA_013331125.1 Candidatus Woesearchaeota archaeon
GAAGAGTTAAGGAAGAAAAGATTCGCAGAAATGCAGAAGATGCAAAAAGAGCGCATCCAGGCACAACAAGAACAAGAGGAACAGGTTTTGGAGCAGATACAGGCTCTGGAAAACCTGGTCAGGCCAAGGCTTGACAAGCAGGCGCTTGAGCGATACGGAAACCTCAAGACAGCGCACCCGCAGAAGGCGGTGCAGGCGCTGCTCGTGTGCGCACAGATCATACAGAGCAACCACACAGAGAAGGTATCCGACGAGGAATTCAAGATGATCCTTGTCAAGCTCGAACCGCAGAAGCGCAAGACAAACATAACAAGAAGATAATACTAACAAAATGGCAACATTCAAACACAAAAGCCGGAAATTGAGGCTTGCAAAACTTGGAAGGCAGACCAGATGGGCACCATTCTGGACAGTGCCAAAGATATACGGCACAGGAAGNNAACCCACCACACCACGTCAAGGTCACAGCTGTCAAGGATGATAAAGGAGTCTGCAGAGTAGAGCTGTTCGGACACAAGTTCGTGCAGAAAGAGAAGGCAGAGCCGAAGAAGAAGAAAGCAGCAGGACTCGCAGGAAAGATACAGGAAAAGGTCGAAGGCCTGAAAGAGACAAAGAAAGAAGCAAAGGCTGAAGAGAAGACCGAGGCAAAAGAGAAGAAGCCAGCAGAGAAGAAAGAGAGACCTGTGAAAGCAGCCCCTAAGAAGGCAGAAGCAGCTCCTGAGAAATAATCCTATTTCTAGAACAGACATAATCTACAAATAAAGAAGTAGATGCAAGAACAAAAAATCAATCATCTTCAGGTTCGGGCATGAACCGTTCAAGATCAGCGATCTTAGCCTCAATAGTCAATGTGGGCTGCCATCTCCTGGAATCGACAGTCCCAGACACGTCATCAGGCCTGATGTCATGAAGGAGCACCTCCTCAAGATAGAAAGGGCCCATCTCCTGACCCTGGAAATACCTTTTAACATCATCCTCAGAACCCCTGGCAAAACCTAAACGTTGGTAGGACCTTCCTTCATACGGGTCAGCCGCAAAAACAATGTATATCCTTTCAGTATCAATAGCCATAACATCCACCTCCTGGACAGGCAGAATAAGGCACCCAGAGGTTAAAAAATGTTGTGGGTATAAATATCACCATATTAACAAAAAGAGGGATGATAACAGACAAAGATGAAAATAAAGAACAAAAATAAAAACGACCGCTTAATTTATAAAGCAAACACCAACCATCAAAGAAGAGAATGACCCAACTACCATTCGAGAAGATAACGAGAAAAATCCTCATCAAGAGGGAATGCGAGACTTCTGAAAAGTACGGCCATGACCCTAACAAAAGGCCCATAGAGAAACTGATGGACCTGGGGATCATAAATGTGGACAAACCCAAAGGCCCCACATCACACCAGGTATCAGCCTATGTGCAGAAGATAGTGAAGACCAACAAGAGCGGACACTCAGGGACGCTGGACCCGAAAGTGACAGGAGTGCTGCCGGTGGCCATAGGGAAAGGCACAAGGATAGTGCAGACGCTGCTCATCGCAGGAAAAGAGTACGTATGCATAATGCACCTGCACAAAGAGGTACCAGAGAAGAATGTAAAGGAAGTGATGCAGGGATTCGTAGGCAAGATAGACCAGCTGCCACCGATAAAATCAGCAGTCAAGAGAGAATGGAGACAGAGGACAATATACTATATAGACATCCACGAAGTGATAGGACAGGACGTGCTTTTCACAGTAGGATGCCAGGCAGGGACATACATAAGGAAACTATGCCACGATGTAGGACAGAAACTCGGCGTAGGGGCACACATGGCAGAACTACGAAGGACAAAGGCAGGACCATTCAAGGAAGACACACTAAAGACACTGTCAGACCTTCAGGACGCATACTGGTTCTACAAAGAAGAAGGGAAAGAAGAGTACCTGCGAGATGTTGTGCAGCCGGTAGAGAGGGCAGTAGAGCACCTACCAAAAGTCTGGATAATGGACTCCACAGTCGATGCGCTGACACACGGAGCAGACCTCGCAGTACCAGGCATAGCGAAACTCGAGTCAGGAGTGGAGAAGAACAAGACAGTGGCGATAATGACACTCAAAGAGGAACTTGTGGCGCTAGGCGACACAAAGATGAGCTCAGAAGAGATGATGAAATACCAGAAAGGGATAGCAGTCAAGACAAAGAAGGTGTTCATGGAACCAGGACTGTACCCAAGGATGCAGAAGAAAGAGAACTGAGCCAGGGACAAGACACAGTCCCATATACCGAGAACTGACATGCAGGGGGAGCGATGTTAGGCATCGAATATCTTAAAGACGAACAGAGCAGGATAGAGATATTCCTCACAGCCCAGGAGGTAGAGACGCTTGAGAGCTCGACACTGGCAGGGCTGATCCTGAAGGCAGGGAAAGCACACAGGAAACTGAGTGTATGCCTCCATACCCAAGACGAGAGCGAAGAAGAAGCAAGGATCGAAAGGGAAGGAAGAGGATACCACATCATTCTGCCACACGATTTCTACGGACAACTAAGAGAGACAGGACAGGCAAACACCATGACATACGATCCTGACACAGGACACACTGAACTGGTGCAGGCCAACAGGATAACAAAAGAACTGAAAGAAAGGATCATGGGAAGAAGTTCATTGCTGTGAACCGGCCTGACAGAAAGGATCACCTCCTAGCATCATCTTCCCTATTGATATAGACAGTCTCGCCCCTGGCAGGACCGACACGCAAAGCCACAGTAGGACAACCGACAAACCGGTCATGGTCATCGACATAATCCCTAAGATCCCGGGGAAGAGCATACCAACCTGCATCAATCACGGCCTGACGCTTAGGCGCAAGAGCAGCATCGACCTCTTCAGGAGTAGAAAGGTCCTTGGGCGCGTCGAACAGATGGAAATTGTAAGTACGGTCGTGCCAGACCACACGCTCAATGTCTTCCATGTAAAGAGGCACCTCTTCAGTCACCCCGCCATCGATGACGTAACCCACGCCTACCCGGACAGTCTCGTCCTGGACATTATCGACGCGGGTCAGTATTATATAATCAGCATCATTGAGCATGACATTCTGACGGATAAGGGCCCAATCAGGATAACCACATCTCCGAGGTCTCCGGGTCGTCGCC
This sequence comes from Candidatus Woesearchaeota archaeon, assembly GCA_013331125.1. Next base: position 3,145 of record DUGW01000105.1, read on the forward strand.
CCGATCTCACCAGCATTGCCAACAAGAGCATTACAGAACTGATCATCCACCAATGTGGGCAGGATACCAGCACCTACACGCGTAGGATAGAACTTCTCAACCAGATATACCAAAAAATCCTTCCTCGAGAGACCAAGACCAGGCAAGAGCTCAGGAGCAAGAAGATGGGAAGAGGTCACATAAGGGAGAGTCCCCATGTCGACGTGGAGGTTAGCGCCCTGAGCACCTTCGACTATTATGTGATGACCGCCACGCATGTACTCCTGCATACGATACTCAAGATTCTCACGGAAAGGGGCAAGCTCTCTCCTCATAGGGTCATGCTCTGCGATGAGCCGCTCAATATACTCATCAAGACGGTCGATGCCTGCGATACGCAGCTGGTCTGACTTCTCATCGATGACACGCCGGAGCTTATCATGGAAGCCCGGACCGACATATTCCCCGAAAGTGATCCTCGTAGTGCGGTTTGCATTGTCCATGTAAAAAGGACCTATGCCGCTCTTCGTCGAACCTATACCGTTACCATTGCTCTCCTTAGCAGCATCGAGCACCTTATGATAGTCCATCAGTATGCCGCAGCGTNNTCACCGATAGCAGCAGCAGGGTCAAAACCGAAATGAGGGCCGAAGAAGATATCAGCACCAGAAGCGATACCAGAAGGCGCGCCATGAGTGACAATCTTCATAAGAGAACCATCAGGCATACGGATGTATATCGTATGACCGGCATTACCGGCACCCTGACCTCTCCCTGAAAGGACACGCTTACCATCATCCAAGGCCTGCGCCGCAGCTATCTCCTCGTCGACAACAGCACCCTTGCCAGAATCGCCGAAAGCCGCACCGACAACAACAATCCTTCTCGGCCTGTGAAAATGAATGATTGCCATACTGATTACCCCTCTCAGTGTTTATCCATCTCTCTTTTTTGGCATGGAAGAACGAGTCTTCCGAACAGAAAGCAAATCGACAGTATAAAAAAGTTTGTTTCCGATTTATTAAGGGAACACGGATGAGAAGAAAGATTGCGTCGTCCCAAAACGGTGGGAAAGAAGAAAGATATAAATATGGAACAGGGAAGCAGTGACCCTATGAAGATACACGCTACAAGACTGAGACCAGGACAAGAGCTGGAAGAAAGCATCAAAAGACTTGCAGATGAGAAAGACATAAACGCAGGATTCATCATCAGCTGCGTCGGAAGCCTGAAGACAGCGATGATAAGGTTCGCAGAGAGGCCGGAAGCGACAAGGATAGACGGGCCGCTCGAGATAATACAACTCTCAGGGACATTCTCAAAAGAAGGCATACACCTGCACATGTCAGTGAGCGACCAGGAAGGCAGAGTCATCGGCGGACATGTGAAGAAGGGATGTGTAGTGCATACTACAGCAGAGATAATAATAGGAGAAGATGAAGACAAGATATTCATGAGAATACCGGACGAAGAGACAGGATACAAAGAACTGCAGGTGCAGGAGAAAAGGAAAGGATGATGACAGAGACAAACAGCATAGAGAAGATAAAGGAAGAAGCGAAAAGCATGTTCGCATCAGCAAAGGGCTGCCATGACTGGGACCACACAGAGAGAGTCTACCAACTGGCTAAGCACCTGGCAGAGAAAGAAGGCGCAGACATGGAGATAGTCGAACTTGCAGCGATACTGCACGACATAGGCCGCGAGGAACAGGACAATGCCGGCGGCAAGGTATGCCACGCAGAGATAGGAGCAGAGATCGCTGCAAAGATACTGAAAAAGCACGGGTATGACGATAAGAAGACAGAGAAGATAACGCACTGCGTAAGATGCCACAGGTTCAGGGGAGAGAACATACCAAACACAAAAGAGGCACAAGTGATATATGATGCTGACAAGCTCGATGCCATAGGGGCTATCGGTCTTGGCCGGGCGTTCGTGTTCTCAGGAGAGGTGGGCGCGAGAGTGCATTTCAAAGACATAGACGTGGAGAACACAAAGGAATACAGCAGGGATGACACCTGCTACAGGGAGTTCCTGGTCAAACTAAAGCACGTAAAAGACAAGATGCTCACTCCGGAAGGGAAAAGGATAGCAGAAGGAAGACATCAATACATGGTAGAATTCTTCGACAGACTGAACAGAGAGGTAGATGGAGAACTATAACCTGCGGTCCATGAACTTTCTTACCTCATGATAGACAGTATCCATCCTCCTGAAGTACTCCCTATCACCTGCGAGCCTGAGAAGAGCCAATGATTTAGGATTGAAGTTCGCAACCCTGGCTTCAGGAAGGCCGCGCGTGCTGAGAAAAGTCTCAAGAGTCTCTTCGGGAGTGAACGAACCTCCAAGTTCATGCGAGATATGGAGATAATCCAGGACCTTAAGGGCCGAGCGGTCATTCCATGGAAGACATTGAGCAAGAAGGTCTATCAATGCCTCACGTTCAGCCAAGATCTCGCTTCCCTTGCTGATTATGTAATCCCCCATATCATATCCCCCGAGTTAAAAATTGAATGAAAACAAAAGACAAAACAAAAATGATCATATCAGGTCGTCAATCCACATAAGCAACCTGGTCAAGACACCGGGCTGATCCTCCCGCTCTTGAACAGCAGGCTTGTTGATGACGCACTTGTTCGAGTAGCACTTGTTGGTGGAGCACTCGTAGTCCTCCTTGCAATAGAAGCCTTCAGACTTCTGGATCTGCCAACCAGCCTTACAATAGGCGAAATTGCCGAGATATATCTGGCGAGCACCCTCATCATAGCAGATGCCGTTCAAGAGGCACTTCGAGACACAGATAGTGTTGGCCTGATTGCCCTGGGCGTAGACTGGATTATCGCTTATCTGATATGCTGCCTGCTGAGCGACAGCATTCTGAGCATCACTGGAAAATGAGAGTTGTGAAGATTGTGCAGACGGTGAAGCCTGAGAAGCTGCCGGCTGGTATTGCTGCGGTTGCTGCTGCTGGATCGGCTGCTGTACCGGTTGGGGCTGGACATAGGTCACAGTCGCCTGAGGAGTGAAAGTCATCCTGAGAGTGGCGAGCCTGCTATGCCTGTTGTCCCTCAAAGTCACAGAGACACCCTCTGTATTGAAAGTTATGTCAAGTATATCAGTCATGCACTGGCCAGACTGGACATCAGGACAGTCGCCTGCAGAGAGCCACATGAGCTCAGCAGGCTGGCGGCCGACAGACTTCATCAGCAATACCTGACCATCAGAAGGGTCAGCACTGACAAGCTCCCAGAAGATCTGGAGGTTGGCATCCTCATCAAGGAACTCAGCAAGAGTGTCGTCGATGTTCAAGAGACCGCAAGGACGCTTGCCCTCAATCTCGCACTTAGGTATGCCTGTCCAATGAGCGATCACATCACCATCGGTAAGATATATCTTGACCTCGATAGGCCTGTTGCACCTGAGCTTGACACCAGTCAAGGAGTTCTGGTCGAAAGGCACGGTGAAGTGGAGCGAATGACCTGCTTCAAGCTTACCGATGACTGTGAAAGGCGAGCCAGAGTAATGGACGAACTGAGAAGCAGTCTTGGCCTTCTCGAAAGTGGCCTCGAAAGACTTCAAAGACTTCAGGTCAAAGGCAGTGCCTGCAGGATTGAAGAGATCGAACTGGATCTGGTTCTCGCCAGTGAGCCTAAGGTCCTTGACGATAAGCGGATAAGTAGTAAGGTCTGCACTGTAAGCCCTGGCTGCGACGACACTCAAAGCAAGCATGAGCAGGGCAAAAACCGCGAACAGGATATTCTTCAATCTCATGGAGTACACCCTAAAAGATCGACAAGGTCCGCTATCTGGGAACCGTCAGTCTGACCATCGTCATTGAGGTCTGCGTGAAGACCATTGTTCCAGACACGGAAGTTGAAGGAGTAATCACCAGTGTTGACACTTCCATGGTAGATATCTGTGTTGACATCATGATAAGTGTTTGCATTTACCTGAGCACCTGTACAGAGATCCTGGAATGTCGCCTGACCAGCACTGAAACCAGTGTACTGGAGAAGACGCATATACTGACTGTCAAAACGCTTGATCAAAAGAAACTCACCCATAAAGACAGGATAATTCTCAGGGATGGTGTCAGGTATGCCCGGAACATTGATCTCCTGATAATGGATACGTTGATTGGAAGGCAGATGGTAAAGAGTGCCATCCTGTTCAAGCCTCAGCTCTACAGAGCAGGACTGACCTGGAGCGTATTCAAAAGACACTGTGCCCTGGCATCCGGTGGAAGCATCAGGCTGCGCATCAGGAGAAGCATCAAGGGAGGCGTCCAAGGATGCATCATAAGAAGCATCAACATATGCGTCAAGGTCTGCGTCTGGCATGGCTGAAGCGTCATTGCTTACAGAAGCATCACCAGAACCGGCAATACCTCTACCATGGCAGCCAGCTGCAAGCGCCACTGCTGCAAGGACTGAACTGCCTGATCTGAAAAGGAAATCCCTACGGGAAATATTGTCTGACATCTTATACCCCCAAACACCCTCAACAGGGTCAGGGAGAGGGGAGGGTTTTTAAAGGTTTCGATTGTGACTACCCATAAGTGATTACTCACAGCAAGATTTATAAGCCCAGAGAGGCTCCTACGCAATGGTCGTTATATGATGAGAATAGCACATATGACCGAAAGCGAGTATCCGCTCGATTTCAGGTTCAGGGGGAATGAAGTACTGATAAAGAACTACATAGCAAACTCTCCCAATGAGCACTTTGTCCTGAGCGGGAAGAACAGGTTCACTGAGACCAACAGGAGACTATTCAGCAACCATCTCGGATCAATCGATGAGGCAATCCAACAGGATGCCATAATAATCCACGACTTCAGACGCAGGAATATCAGGATTTTGGCAGAATCAGATTTCAAGGGGCCTATAGTATTCTACGCGCACTGCCTGGCAGAACTCTACCCATTCGCAGGAAACTCAAAAAGAAACCAGAACGATGCAAGGATCGTAAAGGAACTCATGAGCAAAAAGAACTTCCACATAGTGGCTGTAAGCGAGGCTGCGAAAATATCATTAGAACCATCATTCCCAGGGGCACAGATAGACATCGTAGAAGGAAGCGCAGACCCAGAGCTGTACTATCCAACTTATGGAAGGACAGAACTTGTAGAGGCTGAAAAAGTCATCGGTTTCAGCGGCAGACCTGACAACATAAAAGGAGTGAGGACACTGCTCGAGACCATGAAAAGGTTCGCACACAGGAAAGATGTCGGATTCTATCTCACACTATCAGGGTCAAACCAAAAAAGATTCGATGCAGTCGAATACATAAGCCAGAACATGCCGGACATGGTAAGACAGGACAGGGTCAAGATAGGCATCGACCTGGCGAAACTCACCACAGGAGATGAAGAGAAAGACAGGATGGTCCGAAGAGAGCTATATACAAAAGCAGTAGGACAGGATGTCTTCGACCACTCAACATTTGTGGATTTCACATACACACCCATGCAGAGGCTCATCGATGTTTATTTCCATCCAGCGAACACAGAAGCATACGGACTTACCATACTTGAGGCGATGATGTCGGGAAAACCAGTGGTGGCAAGCAATGTCGGAGGCATACCCGAGATAGTGGGCGAGAACGGCAGACTGGTAGACCTTTCAGAGAGGACACGCTCAGCATTCAAGAGCAGGGAGAAAGACCCTGAACAGAGAGACGTAGACAGATTCTATGATGCGCTTTGCGAAGCGATCGACAATCCGGAAGACCCTCAGAAGATAGCTGCCAGCGTAGAAGACAAGACCCCAGAGGCAGCAGCCCAGAGACTTGACAGACTTCTTGAACAATACAGCAACCAGTAATTCCGGACCACAGAAACAGGTCCCTAGGAAAATTCCACAAAGTATTTAAGCATTCCAACCCCAGGTCCAGGAATGGCAAAAAAAGTGAAGGTGATACACCATACAGCGCACACACCTTATCATACGCAGATCAGGGGCACAGAGATATACATACTCAACCATGCCCTGAAATCCGGACATTCTGTAGACGTAATAAGCCGAAGGTCAGACATCCCTGAAGAGAAGAGGGAATTCATCAAAGGGATGTACCATTCTGCTGTAGGAGGGGAGTTACATTTCATACCTTATGACAGAGATATCAAGATCGCAGAGCATGAAGAAGCAGTGGAAGGAAGAGACGACAAAGAGCTTGTCCAACTCGGCAGGAGGAGACCAACAACCAAGGTAATGAGCAAACCTCCCAGAAAGCTGACAGGAACCACAGCAGAGCTTCCAGTGACTAGTGAGCAATATCAACAGCGGGCCAAGATACCAAGCCTACAGAGAGTCAAAGCATTGAGAAACAACTTAAGGGCAATGCAGACAAAGAGAGCAGACCTTGCAGTCGATGAAGAAAAGTATCTTAATCTTATAGGGAGAGAGATAGAGAAACATGACAGGGTGGTGCTGGCATACCACGAGATGGACACAGAAGACATAAAGGCGATAAAAGCAGTGAAGGATAGGTTCGGCGACAAAGTCGAAGTGGCAGCGCACTTCCATTGCCTGAGCGCGTACTACACAATATCAGACCCTAAGAAAGATGATGAAAGAGGGCTGTTCCAGGAGATCATAGACAAAGGATATCTTGACAAGATAGTCGCAGTATCAGACGAGGTAAAGACCGAGTTCGAAAGAGAATACCCGGGACTGAAAGGAAAGATGGAGGTCGTCGAAGGAGGGGTCGATGATGAACTTTACTCACCTCGGGCAAAAGAGGGCAAAGAAGAGAGGAAAGACCAGATATTCAACAAAGGCCATGTAGACTATGTAGTATCATACGTCGGAAGGTTCGCAGACCCCAAAGGAAAAGAGATACTGGTCTCGATGCTAAGACAGTTCGAGCTGTCAAACCCGAACAATGTAGGGTTCATGTTCGCAGTCCCGCCAGGAGACAGGCCTACAAAACAGTTCATGGAAGAAGTCGGGAAATACGCACCAAGACTGATGAAAGAAGGGAAGATACAGTTCTGCTACGACATAAGCAAATTCACAAAAGGCCTTGATGAAAAGAAGAAAAGAGAACTGAGCGACCATTTCACCCAGGAGATAAAAGACCCAAGGGTGAAAGTCATAACGACGACAGCACAGAGCGCGTCAGACATATACATCCACCCATCAAGTTCAGAGAGCCTAGGACTGTCAGTCATAGAGGCGATAAAGACAGGACTGCCTATCGTCGTCTCAGACATCAAAGGGATAAGGCAATACACCTCAGATGAGCACGGACGCTTCGTAAGGCTCGGACAGGACTATATCGACTGGACAATGCTCTACCAACCACAGAAAGGTGAACCGCCAAGGACAGAGATAGGGAAAGGGAAGACAGTAAGTTCAACCACAAAACTAGGCAGGGAATTCAGGAACGAGATAAACGGCCTGGTCGAGAGGATGAAGAGCGGAGAGATATACAGAGGATACAAAAGAGGAGAGAAAGGCTCATCGATAGGCAGGTTCGCGACCAAGGCAAGGGAGCTGCTCTACGGAAAGAAGAAGGTCGAACTGACAGACATGGTAGAAAGGCTTGACAACATCTACAGACGCTGACTGAGATATACGGGCTATGCTGATTCTAGACAATGGTTATGGAATTATAAGAAGTATAAAGACAGAAGCATGAAAGATAGAGAAATCAATAAAAAAATAAAAATGGGGGTGGTAGGTACCGCGTTGCCGCCGGTACCCGAGAGGTTAGACATGTAGGAAGCATGAAAAAATGAATGTCATGTCTCTGACTGGAAAAATTTCCTGAGCAGGGTGTTCTGGAACTGACGCTTCACATCAGGGTCGATCCTGACGATGCTGTCCTTGGCCTGCCTCAGGCGGAAATCCTGGTTCAGCCTGAAATAGACATCCTTGTCTATGATCTCACGCTCGATAGGTATGCCCTTGTCCATGAGGGATACCAAAGCATCCTCGACAGCGGAACGCGAGAGATTGGCCTTCGGAGACAACCCTTCCATGCCGAGGAAGCCGTCATGAGTGTAAAGTATGAGGAATACCTGCTGCTCCTTCTTGGAAAGCTCGACAGATATCAGTGATTTAGCGATGAGCTGCTTGAACATGAAATGGATCCTATCCATCTTCTCCTCAAGCTTGTTGAGGCGGTTGTCGATCTCACTGACAGCAGAGTTCTGGATAGCGATCTCTTCTGTGTTCTCATTTATAGATTCAAGATGGTCATCGAGCTCTTCCCTTATCTCATCCTTGAGATGATCAAGGTAATCGATGATGTTGTTTGCCTCTTTGATACTATCACTACCTGACAATATAAGTCACCCCCACATGTCATCTGCGTGGTCCTTGTTATATATAGTTTTGTATTCTCTGATGTAGTCTCTGTAAACTATATGGCAGAGCATCGGTTTCCCCTGGACACCATGCCATCCGGGCTCAAACGCCCTGAAATATCCCTGTGAATGGAAGTATATAAACCTTCCGATTTTTCCCTCACTTCCGTGATTTCCGATACTCAAATTCACCACTTTTAGACGCTTAAGAATTAAAAATTCACAATTTACAAATATTTAAAAATCCAGGTCCACCTATATCCCTGCGAGAAAAGACCGATGGGAAACAATTCTAC
>DUGW01000085.1 GCA_013331125.1 Candidatus Woesearchaeota archaeon
ATGTTGCCAAAGTGATACACGCGCCCAGAATAGCCAGGGAGGGACTGATGTATGCAAGAGTCCTGAAATCTGAATCTGAAAACATGGTCATGATATAGTTGAGGGAAATATCTGCTATGATCACGGCGACAAAGACGAAAAGGAAGGCACCCCGTCTTTTGGCAAAGAAAAATAACGACGCACATATGATAAATGCAATGATGTAAGGAAGCATCATATACATGAAATAACCTATATGCGAGATTATCAGGTAGCCATCATCATATATACCTTCGCATTGCAGTGATACCTTGGGGGCGTAGCTAACCAGGGATGGCGTGCCACCCATGAACTCACATGCGAGGTAATGGGCGGATTCATGGATAGCTAACCATGCATAGAAGGAAATCAGGAATATCAGTATACATAATATACGCCAATAGCTGCATGAAACCTGGCTTTTTCCTTTCATGTTACTGATCGTACCTCTCCACAGTCAAAAAATTTTAGAAAAACTATGAAAAATTATTTCTTGTGGCCTGCCATATCTCGGCGGCTAAGGAAGAACAGTCCGAAGACAACAATGCCGAGAATTCCCATGGTCGCAATCGCAAAATCAGGATTGAACCAAGAAGAACTAACAGTCTGGTAAGGCACAACAGATACGCTGTTTGATCCGCTGTTTGCGATTTCATCAAGCACATCCTTATCATAGAGCAACACGTCAGCTTGGGCATTGTTGAGGATGTCATTCTCTGACTTTTTCTTTATGGTGCTGTCAAATCCACTGAAATCAGGCGAGCTGAAACTATAGTACGAATTTGGCTCGATGAAGTTGGCGGCAAGGTTAAGCCAGTTATTCAGCAAGAACTTCAGGAGTTTCTCCAATGGATTGGCGTTATCCAGGGTGCTGAGAAGAGCACATGCCTGGGAAGGCGTAAGGCTCTGGAGTTGTGGGACAATCGTAGATACAGAGATCAGATTGAGGAATTGCTGTATCTGTATCTGGCTGAACTTGGCAGCTTTTGTCCCGCAGGTCTGCTGTTTCCAGTAGCCCGGAGTTCTTGGAGGCCCTACAGGAGGGGCATTTTCAACAGTCACTGCAGCAGACGCCTGTACAGGGTCAGCATTGATCGAAGTCGCTGTGACAAAGTCATGTAGTACAGAATTATGGACTGCTAGCAGGCCTAACTTCTTGGTCACTGAAAAGACCTTGAACTCACCAGGCAAGATGGTCCCTACATTCCATGTGAGGGCGTATCCTGTGTTTATGTTACCGCTGACAATCATTGGAGCAGGGTTTGCACTCACGAAAGCTAGCTGAGGGTCTTCCGTATCGATCAACACAACATCAAGGGCAGGGGCATTACCTGTGTTGGTTACTGTTATTGTATAGATTATTTCCTGGCCTATTGATACATGAGTCAAGGAAGCGACCTTTGTTATCTCAAGTTTCGGCTTCAAGACCACCGTCGGGCCACATTGGAACACTTCAGGATTACAAGGGACACAGTCACCTGTAAGAGAACCAGCATCCTGGGCATTGTTGATCAAGTCTGCCTGATGATTTACTTCTGAAGGTGTGAAATCAGACGATAAACCACCAAGAACTTTTTCTGCGATCTCAAGGAACTGATTGACAGTTAAGCCTGTGAAAGGACCAGGGCTTGCTATCACCAGACTGCCAAGACCGGAAGGGGTAGACCCCAGATGGGACATCAAGACCCAAAACTTCAATGTAGTTACCTGTCCCGCAAGAACATTGTTCAGGTTAGACGGATTTGTATAAGTCTGTGTCAATACCGCAGGGGTACCACCTTGAGGAAGGAAAGATTCAAGGGCTGCTGCATTATTGAATGTCAACGAGTTTCCGATGCCCACACTGAAAGAAGTGAAATGCGTATTTCTGAAGCAACCAGGCTGGTCAGGCGGAGCGCTGGGCGGGCATACACTTCCAGTACCGCCTTGGGTACGCGTGCAGTAATTTGCTGCATTGACTGAAAAAACAAGAACAAGAATCAATGTCAAAGATATAAATGGCAGAATAACCTTTTTCATATGATATCACCTCTTTAAAGAGAACAAATATATATATATGTATATAAATATTGTCAAAAGATTTAGGGACTAATGGTGACCAAAAAGGTCGACAAATATTTATTAACCCAATAATTATAGGGCGTATCAATCCAAAAAGAAGGTGATCTGCGTGTACCACATGCGTGAATCTGATAAGCATTTCCTTTGGTCGATGATAGGCGCCACTGGCGTCATACTTTTCTGGAGAGGGATATGGGAAGGTATAGGCAGTCTTCCTTTCATTGAGAATGTATGGGTCAGCCTGTTCGTGGGTCTGGCCATCCTGACTTTTTCAGGGGCGATCTTCCGCGAGTTCGACCCTCTTGGCGGTATCGAGAAAGGCGCCTTGAAGATGGTGCATACTGTGCATTCCCATCCCCATAAGGAGGAGTTCACCTTTAGATATTATGACAAGCTTCAGAAGAAAGAGATTGAGGTGAATGCTGAGCATATCAAGCACATAGAGAAGAATGTCATCGCCGTGCATGAAAGGAACAAAGAGATATTTATCCCTATACATCGTGTCCGTGCTGTGCACAGGAAAGGCGAGGTCATCTGGCGTGCTTGATCAGCCCCTTGACTTAGCTATCAGGCAAGCTTTCTATCACCAGAACAGTTCATAGACGAAGAGCAGTATCTCTATCGCTATCAGTATTATTATGATCCATTCCAGTCTTGAGTCCTTCCTGCTCCTCAGGCTCTCTAGGAATACCTTGTAGTTCTCCTGCACGAATTCCATCTTTGAGTTTATGCTCTGGAACCTTTCGTTGAGTTCGAACTCATCTACCAGTCTTGCGTGCAGTGCGTCTATCATTGCGTTCTCCCACGCAGCATCGGGCTTATCAAGCACACCTATGCCTGAGACTATCTCTTCCATGACTGCGTTGTTGCGTGCTATCATGCGAAGCACATCTCTTGATGACTGTGCCAGTCTTCCTTTTTCTGCAAGTTCTGCATTCATCTCTGAGAACTCTTGTTCAGTCCTGTCGAACTCATCCTCATAACTTTCCAGAGCCACAGACTGAGCCAGCACCCTCGCGACGACACCCATCACATGTTCTGGTTTTCCTGCGAGCACTGCTGAGCTCCTCACCTTGAACCCCCGCATGTTCACCTTCTCGATAGCATACTCTTCTGTGAGGTGTCTGCGCTTCAGTGCTATCTTTTTCCCCAGCATCGATATGAATCTTTTCTCCTCTTGAAGTGTTGTATCTGCGAACACTATCGAACCGAACGAATAGACATAGACCACTGAACCGTTGAACCTATAGACTGCTGTCTCCCTAGTCACCGAGACCTCATTGAACGGCAGCGCTCCCTTTATCTTGGCTATAGGTATCTCTTTAGCTATGTATATCGCCTTTAGCCGCACCATGGAGATATAGATTACCGAAGGTGTTATAAATCCAGAGCGACGTCTTTTTTATCTAATTGCATAAAAAAAGGGTCTTTTATCATGACAGCTATAAAGGGCAAGCGTAGGCTTTTCATCGCAGTCGATGTCAGTGGTAGCAGATATCATATAGATAATATAGACAAGTCTATCCCTGCGAGATTCATGTGTCCTTACTGCAGCCAAGAGGTGATTCCCAAGCAGGGTGAGAAGAACATCTGGCACTTTGCCCACAAGGACCAGGTCTGCGAGCATCTCCTGAAGATGGGCATCGATGATGGCGAGAACGCAAAGCTTGACTTCAAGGCCCAGCCTTCAATCTCTGTCTCAGACATCGACATCGGATCATCCTCTTCCAAGTTCCTCTGCGTAAAATGCAAGAAGACCTTCAACAAGGAGTTCGGCAAGAAGTGGGATTCAACTGAGTACATCTGCAATGGTTGTTTCAACAGCCTCTGAAAAGAGGCAAATGACTGCCAAAAAGACACCACTCAAAAGTAACACTTAAAAGGAAAAATTAATAAATAACAGGCTTATACACCGTTTAACATGACTTTAGGATTCAGATTAGCACTCTTGCAGACCCTGCAGTCACTTCCACCTAATGATCCTGACTGCTATTGGGACAGGAACTACACATTCAATGTAGAAATAGCTGGTAAGTCCATCGATTATGTCTTTGCGCCGCAGACTTTCTTCGATGAGAATGCGGATGGATCGAAGCTAGGATGGACAAATGGCGAACACATATTCATCAATAAGGGGATCCACCCGACAGTCGTGCCTTTCGTCTGCTGGTTCCTCTATCATCAGAAGATGTCGACCCCAGAATTGAGGGAAGAGTTAGGTCAGGAACAGACAGAAGGCATGTCACTCAGCGACATGAACACCATCCTAATGGATTCCATGCTCAGGCTGGGCGAGCAGTATCTGAGGGCCCGTCAGATGGCAGAGCTCATCACCAAGGTCAAGGATGAAAGATGTTATGACCCGAACGTCCATGATGAGATGTTCCGTGACCTTGTAGATATGTATTCTGCAGAGAACAGGTCTACGGACCTTGTCAGGCGCGAGGATGCAAGCATGAAGTTCTATATGGAAAGGATCACTGAGATGGTGAAGGCACATCATAGTAATAAGTATGTCAGGAGATCAAGATTCTACAATTCTCTTCCCGCAAGAGTACAGAAGAGAGGATGCCTTGACAGCTACGTGGTCAAGGCTGACATGGCGATGCCTGATATAACCACAGATCATAGTCTTGACATAACAAGATTGATCGAATTTGTCCGTGAACTGAAAGAGCTTCCTGTCACCGACCCTGCCAGCGACGGGATTGAGATTGGGCCTGACCAGAGCAGGTTCTTGTATTATTGCTGGGCACCTATCGAAGCAGATACAAACAGGTTGAAGACAGCTCCGTTCATACTGAAGGATGGGCGCCTAGGCACCAAGGACGAGGCACCTACCAACCTATTGTTCATAAGGCCTCACGGCCAGAGATATTTTGAATCACTTGAGAAACGTCTCGTCGCTGTCGCGCTCAGGCAGGAAGAGAAGGAAAGGAAACAGCTTGAGGCTATCGGCGAGGTCGTGACTAGACTTGAGACTGGCGGCGAGGTATCTGATGTCATGAGAGCAGCTTTGCAGAAGGTCTCTTCAGAGAGANNCAGGCGAAGGCAGCACTGGTCAGGGCTGATCCTATCGAAGGCGCTCATGAATTGACTGACAGGCTGGAACAGAGAAGAGAGCACCAGCTGGTCGTGATAACAGGAGCTTCAAAGTCACATGCAGACATGCGCAAGGCAGTGAAGGCCCGCAGGCTGCTGGAAGAGCTTGGCCTCAACACAGCAGTTGTAGAGACAGTGATAGCAGCTTATGCAGAAGAAGAGACAGAAGCACTCCGACAGGTCGTCAATGGCGCCCATCTTCTTAAATGATTCTTTTTTCTGATATTCCTTTTCTCTGACAGAGGGTTCCTCAAATGATGATATGATTATAGAATCAGCTAGTTGTTTTGCTCACAGGCGTCCTGTGTGTTTCTCATATATCTCGAAAAGTCTGTCCACATCGTGGATCAGCATCCTCTTCGGCTGGGTCTTTATCCCATCTCTCGCCCCTCTCTGCACGCTACTCAGGTATTGGTATGTCTCTTCCTCAAGAGGAGACAAAGATATCTTTTCTGAACCCGGCCGGGGGGCCTTTATGTACGGACTTGCCCTGTACCCTAGAAGCAGTCTCGCGAAACCGTCTGTGAAATCTGGCTCTTCCTCTGTCTGCTCGACGAGCCTGTGGGCAGCATAGGCTGCCGCTTCGACAGTCAGGTGTACCACTCCAGGCCATCGCTCAAGCTCACCATAAGAATTGAATTTCAGTTCCTTCAGTGCCAGGACAGCATCACGGAAAAGTATCGGACTTCTCTTATACGTAGAAAAATAATTCTCTATCGCATGTACCCATTCCTGACTTGCTTGAGGTGCACCTGAATGCACATAGTTTCTTGCTCCCATGCATACTAGTCCGACGAATGACCTCAGCTGCCTGTGCTGTTCTTTAGGAACAAGGTCTGCAAGGTCTGAGACGAACTGTCTTGCCCTGCTTATCGGGCGCATATCGAACCTCACCTCGCCAGAGTCATAGATTATGCCGGCCATATCAAGCAGTTCTATGAAATCCCTGAGTGTGTAACCATGCCGATCTCTGAGCTCGCTCCGCATGTCCTCGAAGAATCTTGTCTTCGATACCATGTCAGACCCTGAGACGATCCACAGGTTTGTCTTTCCCACCCAATGCCCTGCCTTCAGCAGAGCTTCGGCCTC
>DUGW01000210.1 GCA_013331125.1 Candidatus Woesearchaeota archaeon
GTCGTTCCTCCGAAAGCTGCTCTCAAGCCTCTTTATGACAGGCTGCAGAAACTGGCTGTTGCAAAGGCAAAGACCCAGCCAGTGGTGAAATGCTCTGTCGGCAAAGAGGACCAGAATGAGGATGAGATAGCAGACAACATACTGAACATATACAATGCCGTCATGCACAAACTGCCTACTGAAGAGAACAACATCAAGAACATACTGATCAAACTGACTATGGGAAAACCTATTGAGGTCAAGTGAAATGGTTAAGAAGACTGCAAAGATTCCAGAAGCCAAGAAGCAAGTGATCAAGGATATTGTGAAGCTTGCGAAGGAGTATCCTATAGTCGGCGCTGTGAACATGGAGAATCTTCCGACAAAGCAGCTGCAGAACATGAGGGCGCAACTCAGGACAAAGGTCGTCCTGAAGATGACCAAGAGAAGGCTGATGAAGATTGCGCTTGAGCAGGCAGCAAAGGAAAAACCAGGAGTGGAAAAACTGATTCCTTACCTAAAAGGCATGCCTGCGCTTCTGTTCACAAAAGAGAATCCTTTCTCGCTATACAAGACACTGAGCAAGAACAAATCTTCTGCTCCTATAAAGGCAGGCCAGAAAGCGCCTAATGATATTGTCGTACCTGCAGGCCCGACCAGTTTTGCGCCAGGTCCTATAATCGGCCAGCTCGGTCAGGCAGGCATTGCAGCTGGTATCGAAGGTGGAAAGGTCGCCATAAAGAAGGATTCCAAAGTCGCCAAGGAGGGTGACACAATAAAGCCTGAGCTCGCCTCAATCCTGACAAGGCTTGGTATAGAGCCTATGGAGATAGGTCTTGACCTGACAGCGACTTTCGAGGACGGGAACATATTCACAAAGGATGTACTTGCTGTTGATGAGAAAGAATACATCGACAACATAACCAATGGTCATAGGTGGGCATTCAATCTTGCCATGGAGGCAGGCATACTCACCAAGGAGACTACCACACTGATGATCACAAAGGCTTTCAATGATGCTAAAGCATTGGCGATTGCCCAGGATATTTATGCTGACACTGTGATGCCTATGCTGCTCGCTAAGGCTCACAACCAGATGCTCGGCCTGAAGGGAATGGTTCCTGAAGGCTGAATAAAAGAAGTAGATTTGAACAAACAGAAGAATCATAATACACGGAGGGAGTCAAAATGGAATATGTATATGCCGCGATGTTGTTGCACAAGGCAGGCCAGAAGGTGGATGAAGCCTCAGTGAAGAAGGTACTTGAGGCTGCTAACGTTAAGGTCGATGAAGCAAGGGTTAAGGCATTGGTCGCTGCTCTCGAGGGCGTGAATATAGACGAGGCCATAGAGAAGGCCGCTGTCGTCGCTGCTCCAGCTGCCGCAGCCGCTCCAGCCGCAGGAGGTGCTCCTGCAGAAGGCGGTGAAGCGAAGAAGGAAGAAGCGAAAGAGGACAAGAAGTCTGAAGAGCAGGCTGCCGCAGGACTTGGTTCCTTGTTCGGCTAAAAGCCTTTTTTGCTTGTTTTGGTTACCAAGCTTTTGTTTCAAGTGCTCTTAAGCACTTTTTTATTTTTGATACAACGGGATTCACATGGATGAGGAAGAAAGGAAAAGGATAGTTGCTGAGTTGGAAGCAAAGAAAAAAGAGCTAGATACTCTCAAGGCCAAGCTCAGCGAACTGAATGCTGAGAAAGAGGCATGGTTCGAGAAGAAAAGGCGGGCCACAGACAATATTTCTGAAATTATCCGATCGATACGTGACGCCAAAGGTAAGCGCAACACCTTTACAAAGCAGGTGAAGGACAGCAAGCAGAGGCGGCAGGAACTGAACAAGCTTCTTAAGGATAAGATGGACGAGCTCAGGAAAGTCCAGGATGAGAAGAACCAGATCACCAAGAGGCTGGGTATCCGTGTGGACCCATCTAAGATCCAGGAGGAGATTGAGCAGCTGGAATTTAAGATTGAGACAGAAGCGTTGCCGTTCAATATAGAGCAGCAGATGATGAGGCGGATAGCCGAGAAGAAGAAGTTCCTAGAACAGGCTCGCGAAGTCAGTGATGTGTTTGAGAAGGCCCACAACATCAGGAAGGAGCTTGACAGGATAAGGAAAAAGGCGGATGATACCCATCGCAAGGTGCAATCCAAGGCAGAGGCCAGCCAGCAATTCCACGAGGAGCTTGTGGAATCTTCAAACGATATCAAGGATCTCCGGAAGAAGGAAGAGGATGCCCTTAAGAGCTTTGTTGAGGCCAAGAAAAAATATACTGATCAGAACAGCCTGGTCAAGGCAAAGCTTGATGAGATTTCTGAGCTGAGAGCCAAACTTGACGGCATAAACCTTGCAGAAAGGAAGAAAGCCAAGAAGGAAGAGGAAAAGAAACTGATTGAGCAGGAGCGTAATGTCGAGGAGAAGATAAAGAAAGGCATGAAGCTGACCACTGAGGACCTTCTCGCTTTCCAGGCAAAGGAAAACATGTCGCAGAAACAAGATAGACAGAAAGGTAGAGGCAAGAAGCAGAAGTGATTATTTTCTCTCTATTATTCTATTGTTCTCATCAACATCAATACACTTTCCCAGGAACTGCTCTACAACATAAATACCTGTCTTGGTATGGTCAGTGATCTTGGATGTCCTGAACCTACCGCCGAAAACTGCGATAAAAGGAACAAGATTATCAGCAAGACGGAAATCAACTGGCGCGTCGCTCTCTATCTCTTGAAGTAGTGTCCTTGCAGCTTCTTCGCCGACAATCTCTGCTCTTTTTCCTTGCTCACCAAGCGCATCAGCACCTAGCCGTATCGGATTATTGACATCAACATCGTCTGCGTCCTTAGAGAATACAGCCCATAATGTTATTCCGCTGCCTGTGCTGAATGTATCGCTGTACTGCGCCATGATGTTGACAGGGACATTGAGCTTTGACAGCATGTGTTTTGCTGCGCTTGCCTGTCGTTCTGCGACCTGGGCCTTTTCAAGGTCTGCTGATGCATGGCTGATCCCTTTGATCTGCATGATCTTTCCCTGTTCAATGATATCTATCTGCGGGACCCCCTGTCTGACAACAGGATCTTCAAGCGCGTCAAATGTGTATCTTCCTTTTATCTTAATGTCTATCTGGCCACCACCTTTCGGGTAATACCCGCGCCGCACTAGCTTGCAATCGATATCCGCATACCTTCGCAGCTGCGGAACAAACACCTCGTTGAAGAAATCGAATGGCATTGCCCATTTGCCAGAAGTTCCTCCTTTGATCTTGAAACGCACCTTGCCGCCTGCTAGTATCCCAGGCAACAGAAGTGGCTGCAGAAGCAAGCTCACAGACCCTGCTGTGCCTATGTCTACAGAGACGGTTTTCGGCTCTATCTTGCCAGGAACAAACCGAAGATTCTCAGAACCTAACTCCAGCCCCTCAACCTCAGCGCCACAAAGCTTCTTCAATGCCTCGATACAATGGATGTGCTGCGCCTTGAGCCCAGGCACCTTCCTGCCGTGGCGTATATTGCTTACCTCAAACCCTTTTCCTGTAATGGTAGACAACGCAAGAGCCGTGCGCACCAGCTGCCCGCCACCTTCCAGATAGTCTCCTTCTAGCTGTATCATATTACCTCTTTTAGAGCACCAATCAGGACACCTATTATATTTTGCGTTTATAAATATTCCCGGAAAACTATTTAAACCACTCTTAACTATTTATTTTTAGGGGGAATTTGGAGGTTGGAGGCATAGAGTGCAAGGACCAACCCGTATGTTCATATTTCTTTGTATGATACTCTTAGCTGTCGCGGTTTTAATCCAAGCAGCTTCTGCTCAAGAGCCTGGAGAAACAGATAGGACAGAAATGACCAATATTACCAACATTAGTTCTGACAATTACATATCAAGGCATCAGATTGACATGTACATAGCATACAACAAGGTTCTTGTCGAGTCTGAACTGGTTTTCTCTGAAGAACAGACAACAGAGTTTTCTATTGCTCTCCCTATTGATGCAAGAGAGATTGTCAGCGAAGTTGATAATACCGAGTACCCAGCTCTCGTCGAGTCAAACAATCTTATATTTGATCTTGACAGGAACAAGCAGATAATGTACTCTTACATAACAGATGATGTTCTGGAAGGT
>DUGW01000098.1 GCA_013331125.1 Candidatus Woesearchaeota archaeon
CCGGACAAGATCGCCGACCAGATCAGCGACGCCGTCCTGGACGCTCATATTGAAAAAGACCCCCAAGCCCGCGTGGCCTGCGAAACCATGGTCAAGACGCTCCTGCTTCCAATAACCTTTAGACAATGCGTCGAGAAAACCCCTGAATGAGTGGGAATTGACCTCGCAAGGCCGGCCTTCATGCTGCTTAGCGACAGCGGCGATAGATTCATAGAGCATCACATGGAGAGATTCAAAGGTGCTGTGGTTCCCGAAGATGTCTGCGTAGAAGAAGATGCTGTCACCCTCACGTACTGCAGCGACATAACCGCGCTGGTCATGGTCCGGAGTCCCCATAGCTACTATGTAATCCCTGAGGTCGGTCTGCCTGACCAATGAAGCATAGTCATGTGTCTGGCTCTGCTGGGCGAACGATGTCATGGTAGCATTGATAGCAGACCATGCACGGTCCTGATGGATAGTCCCTGAGCGGGCGCAGGCTATAAGGATGGTCTTGACCTTGCCGAAATGTCCATCTTGGATAAGGTCCTGGCGTTCCTCAGCGCAATGCACAGGAAGACGGAGGATGTCAGAATGCGGAGGGACAAGCACAGGATATATCGAAGCACGGTTCTGGGTATTGCCTTCAAGTATCATGCCAGAAGCGATGAAGACCATCTCATCAAGATAATTAGCTACATGGATATGGGGGATCTTGCCAGATTCCCTGGCTATGAAATGGCCGGTCTCGATTGCCTGGTCAACAGTCAAGAAGGCGCTTGGAAACTTATCAGGGCCGTGGACAGGCACCCAGCAGAGATTCTTATAGGTCTGGACAGGACCAAGAACTATGTCCTCAAGTATTGCGGCTGCTTTGTTTTCTGTCATAAAACCCCCTTAGGACCCTTTTGGAGGCCGAGCGTATATAAATTTTGTGATGTTTGAGGACTTAAAAGTGGTACTAAATAGTTATAAAAGGTCTTTCTGCTAGCGGAATCGATATGGTAAGCACCTTTGCTATATTTGTATTGGCCGCAGGCTCACTTGCGATAGCTAAAGGAGTGATAACATATGTGCTCTGCTGTAAGAGATATTCAAAGCAAGTCACATTGTTATTGACTGCGGGAATACCGGTGGTGACATTCCTGCTCATGTATCTCATACTGCAGCTCTTGTTCTAGAAGAATTCCAGAAAGGTTTCAGAACAATTTCTTCCTCAGCCCGGCATAGACTGCAGTGCCATCACCCATATCGATAGGACTGGTTAGGAGCGCTTCAAGATCATGCTGCTGCGCCATCCTATAAGTGAAAGTCCGGACAGCGGTCAACTGGTTATTCCTTATCTCCGGTCTGTTGTCAAGATATACAGCGAGACCATAAGGAAGACGTTTTTCCGGGTCGATGCGCACAACCTTCAGGCCTTCATCCTGAAATTGCTGCTGCAGTTCAGAATAATATGAATCGAACCCCTCTTTCTTCTTACCAAAAAGCCAATCGGTCAATGACATCAAGACATACATAGGAATACGCCCCAAGCTCCAATGAGAGAGAAGTGAGGGAAGTTAATAAATTATGCCCTGCAAAATTTTATCAGACTGTCAATCAGACCGCTGCCATGACCAGACACTATAAGAAAAGGGCAGACCAGACGAAAAATGTCTGTTTTATCCCTCACACCAGCAACCTGACGATTGCTTCTCCGAACTGCTTGGCAGCTTCAGGTCCATTGCCAGTGACTACCTTGCCGTCCACAGTCACAGGCTGGCCTGTGTAGCCGGCTGACTTGGCATTGATGTTATCCTTCTCAGACTCAAAGGCAGTGGCTTTCCTGTCCTGGAGAATGCCTGCATTAGCAATGATCGAAGGCGCTATACATATAGCTGCGACGACCTTGCCCTGGATAAGGGCATCACTGGCAAGCTTATGGGCATAACCATCATCAAAATAGACAGTCGCGCCAGGACCACCTACAAAGACGACAGCATCGAAGTCATAAGCGTCAGCCTCTGAGATGTCGATATCGACCGGAGTGTTGCGGCCAAGCTTTCCCTTGGCTTCCTGAACGCCCTTGCTGGTGACAGTCACACTCGCACCAGCAGACTCAAATACCTCTTTAGGATCAAAGAACTCCTCATCACGGAAATTCTCAGGAGCCACGACCATAAGGATCTTCTTACCGGAAACCTTCACCTGTTCCACCTCCTGCTTGCCGACCTTCGCACAACCTGCGACGAGCAGGAAAATGAATGAAAAGGCCATTATAAAATAAAAAATACCTGTTCTCATCACAAAACACCCAAATATGTGAGAATCAAAAATATGCCTCCTATCAAAAAACCTGCAAAAAGCATCACCAGTCCTTGTTTGATGATGCTCTCATGAGCTATCTTGCCTGCAAACACGCCAAGTATGAAAAGGTTAATGCCGACGAGGATCAATGAAAAATAATAAGCCCAGTCCATAGACAGCAGTCCAGGATTAACAAAAAAGAAAGGCAGTATCAGCATAAAAGCTATTATAAGAGGTATCACTCCATCCACAATACCGATGATCAAAGCCATCTTTTCACGTTTTCTTGAAAAAGTCGTGTTACTTAGGCTCTTCATGAGATGAGACTCGATAGACCGGATCTTTTTCCTGATCTCTGCACGTTCAGCAGCATAAGAACCCCAGATACCAGAGACTGCCATGGCGACGCTTGCACCAACACTCGGGATTATCACAAGTTCAGGATCACGGATTCCGCTCATGATGACCGCGACAACAATACCAAGAATGGTCAAAGCACCATCAAAACTATTGATGATAATATATCTTCTTACAATCTCATGTTCTACAAGGATCTGAACATATTCCTTAAGACTCATCGACTAAGTCACCTATAAAACTCTTTCTTCTCATACTCGTGGAGCTTAAGCGCTTCAGGTTTCTCGCCTATCATGACACGGTCAACAGAATGGACAACAGCACCATAATCCTCAATAGTGCTGATTATCAGGTTAAAATGGAGGTCCTCACCCTCACAGACCACCTTCACAGACTCGGTCTTCTCATCTACATGATACACCATCACATCAGCGTTCTTGACACCATTGGACTTGCAAAGTGCCTGTGAGAACTCAACAATATTAGGCTTATGCGGCTTAAGGACATCAAGGACAAGCAAGCGCACTTTCTGACATTTCTCTTTCTTTGGCATCAAGATTCACCTCTTCCTGACTATCTGAGGTGTTGGAGTTTTTAAAGGTTTTGGGCAAACCTGTAAGGAAATCTATAATAATAGATACTTATTAACCACTGGTATGAAGAAAAGACTGCTGCTACACGCATGCTGCGGGCCATGTTCCACACATAGTGTGAAGAAGTTGCTCGAAGATTATGAAGTGACGATGTTCTGGTACAACCCAAACATACACCCGTTCGGAGAGTATGTGCAGAGACTAGAGGCAGGTAAAGAGGTGGCAAAGAAACTAGGGGTCGAGCTGATCGAGCATCACTTTGATGTTGACAGATGGCTGGAGAAGATACAGGGATACGAAGAGCATCCAGAAGGAGGACTCAGATGCCAGATATGCTTCGCAGTGAGGCTGAAAGAGACAGCAGAATACGCAAAAGAGCACGGGTTCGATGCATTCACCACAACGATGACCATCTCACCGCATAAGGATGCAGACAAGATCAACAGGACAGGAAGACATTATGCAGAGAAGTCAGGGGTTGAGTGGGTGGAGAGCAATTTCAAGGCAGATGGCGGTTTCGGCAAGAGTGTCGAGATGAGCAAAGAGATGGGGATCTACAGGCAGAAGTTCTGCGGGTGTTTCTATTCGAGGATGCCGTAAGATTTAAATACGCTTGTTCTACAAAGTTCCCTGAAATGAGAGGAGATATCCTTGTCGAGCCGGCAGGACAGAGAGCTGACCGCGTGTACCTATCCAAAAGACAGAGGGATAGCCTTGGCGTCGATGTCGGAAAAGAGTTGACGATATCATACGAAGGGAAGAGCAGAGAAGTCAAAGTCGTGAGCGCAAAAGAAGCCCATGCAAAAGAAAAGAGCAAGCTAAGGGTCTCAAAGAATATCCTCGGTTGCCTGGGCATCGAAGAGGGTGCAGACATAACATACAACTATGAGGACGGAAGACTGGTCATAAGCCCCGGAGTAACTGTGGGTGTATATGCTCCTCAGACAGGTACCGGCGACAAGCCTTACCGCAAGCAGACAACATTCTTCAAAGAGCTCACAGAAGAAGGGAGGAAGATAGGTGTCCAGGTCTGCGTGTTCGCAGGCAAGGACTACTCTGCGCAGGGCAAGACAGTGGATGCACAATTCTATGATCCTGAGACAGGCAGGTGGGCAAGAAAACAGATAAAGATGCCAGAGGTCGTATACGACCGAGGTGCGGGCATGACCTCTGCAGTACATAAGGCCATCCAGGATGCGGGAACCCTTCTCAATCCAAGAGAGTTGGGACTGCTCGTAGGAGATAAACAGGCGACCCATGATGCATTGCATAAGAAAGGAGTGAGATATGATACTAAAGTGCGGCAACCAGAGACGCATAGCTATTCAAAGAAGAACCTCGGAAAGATGATAGATAATCATGGCACCGTATTCCTGAAACCTCGGGCAGGGAGCCAAGGAACAGGGATAATCAGGGTCAAGAAGCTGGAAGACAAATTTGAGGTCAAGTACGAGGACAAGACCAAGCACGTGAAGAGAGGAGAGCTGCATGATACAGTCGATTCAGCAGCGTCAGAGATGACAGGTCGCGGTGTACAGTCAGATTATATCGTCCAGCAGGGCATCGACCTTCCCGAATACAATGATGCAGTGTTCGATGTCAGGGTGATGCTGCACAAAGACGAGAAAGGGAGATGGCAGAGGACATCGATGATGGCAAGGGTCGGCAAGAAGGGAAGGGTCAATTCCAACACGTCTACAGGCGGAAGCGGAGTCAGGCTGAGCAAGATAATCAGTGATCTGTACGGCCAAGGGTTCTCACATGGCAGGCAGGACACAGTCGCGAACAATGTAAGACAGGCAGCGCATTCCACAGCTGAAGCCATAGAGGCGCATCTTGGAAAACCTGTCGGCGAGTTAGGTGTGGACATATGTCTTGACAGGGAGGGTAATGCATATGTCATCGAGGCCAATTCCAAACCCGGACGTGGAGTGAAGGCGCTTGACCAGGAATTCAGGCAGAAATCAGTCAGGAGCCCACTACTCTATTCAAGATATCTGGCAAAGAAGATGAGAAAGGCACGCCGCAGCAGACTTATGGATGAAAGAGCAGCATAGAATCACCGAATGAGAAGAAGCGGTAATTGTTCTTGATGGCCTTGTCATAGGCCTTCAGTATGTTATCCCTGCCTGCGAAAGCACTGACGAGCATGAGAAGGGTAGATTTAGGAAGGTGGAAATTAGTTATCAGCATGTCTCGCCGGCACTTGAATTCGTAAGGCGGATAGATGAAGATGTCAGTGTCGCGAGACATGGGCTGGATCATGCCATTGTCATCAGCAGCGGACTCAAGCGCCCTGAGTGAAGTGGTACCGACAGGGATGAGTCTTCCGCGCCTGCTGTTGATCACTTCGGCTGCTGCTTCTGTTATCTCAAACCATTCAGAATGCATCTTATGTTTTGTGATATCTTTTTCCTTGACCGGTAAGAAGGTCCCGTATCCGACATGAAGAGTCACGAATGTTATTGTG
>DUGW01000173.1 GCA_013331125.1 Candidatus Woesearchaeota archaeon
AATTTAAACTTTGCCTTGCCTGTCTTCCGGTCTTACCTTACCTTAGCCCCTGCCTTCAGCCCTGAGACTGAGACTAATTCTTCTTCTGTCCTGAGCCGTTTCCCTACATTCTCGCACACCACATGCCCTTCTCCATCGACAGAGAAACTGTATCCCATGAAATCATCGAATGTCATCTCCTTGAACTTCTCCTCATTCTCCACGCTTTCCAGGTATACTTCCATCCCTGCAGTGGAATCCGGCGCTTCAAGTACCTTCACTGCTCCTGTCTCATCCTCTCCTGCCAGCAGCATGCCTCTTGACTCCACTCCGCGCAGTTTCGCTGGCTTTAGGTTGCATACCACTATTATCTTCTTTCCCACCAGCTCTGAGGCCTTATAATATGCCTTCAACCCTGATACTATCTGTCTCTTCTCTCCGCCGAGATC
Organism: Candidatus Woesearchaeota archaeon; assembly: GCA_013331125.1. Next base: position 429 of record DUGW01000173.1, read on the forward strand.
TATATGTTCGACATAAAGCTTGTCTGCGTCCGGGTGCTGCTCCACTTTCTCTATCGTTGCCACACGCAGGTCCAGCCCGAACTTCTCGAATTTCAGCAGCTCGCCTTTCTTCTTCTCTTCTTTTTTCTTCTCCTTGACCTGCTGTTTCTTTGTCTCTTTCACGTTCTGTTTCCCTGCGAACCTCTCTTTGAATCCCTGTATCTCCTTGTCTTCGAGTTTCCTTTACAGGGGTGCTGGTTTGTTTATTGTGTGTCCTGCGTCCAGGTCTGCGTATGCCCTGTATTCATAATCATCCTTCTCTTTGTAGCAGTTCAGCTGGTGCATTATGTCTCCCGAAGTGAATGGCATGAATGGGTTCATCATCACTGCGAGTGTCTTCACCAGGTTTGCGCATGTCTTTATCACTGCTCCTGCCTTGTCTTTGTCTTCCTTGACAAGTTTCCATGGTTGGTTCTCCTGGAAGTATTGGTTCCCCAGCCTTGATATGTGCATCACTGTCTTCAGTGCGTCTTTGATCTTTATCTTTTCCATCAGCTCGACGATGGTCCCTGCCTCTTTCTCTACCTCTGCCCACAGCACTGCGTCTATGTCTCCGCCAGGCACTTTTCCGTCGAAATACTTGTCTATGAATGTCAATGTCCTGTTGATGAAATTTCCCAGGTTAGCGAGCAGTTCATTGTTGTTCTTGTCCTGGAAATCCTTCCATGAGAATTGCGTATCTGCCGATTCCGGCCTGTTGACAAGAAGATAATATCTCCATACGTCGGCCGGTATCCCTGTGCTTATCGCATCATCACCGAACACGCCCGAACCGAAACTCTTTGAGAATTTCCCGTCCTCATAATTGAGATACTCTGTCGAATCGATGTGATAGAGCGTTGTCCACTTGTCTTTGGTGGCGAGCAGTGTCGCCGGGAATATTATTGTGTGGAATGGTATGTTGTCTTTTGCCATGAACTGGTACAGCTGTACGTCATCTGCTTTCCACCACTTCTCCCAATCATCAAAAGCATTAGCTGTTATCGATATGTACCCGATAGGCGCGTCGAACCAGACATAGAACACCTTGTCTTCATAACCTTCGAGTGGGATGTTGATCCCCCACTTCAGGTCCCTGCTGATCGCCCTTTCTTTGAGCCCTTCCTTGAACCATGCCTCTGTGACTGTCTTTGCGTTCTGTGTCCAGAATCCTGGATCTTTTCGCGCATCTGCCCATTCCTGCAGCATCGGGCTCAGCTTCGGCAGGTCCAGGAACAGGTGGTTTGTCGTCTTGATCTGCGGCTGTGATGAGCAGACCTTGCATGCAGGGTTCAGCAGCTCGACAGCGTTCAGCAGGTTTCCGCATGAATCGCATTGGTCCCCTCTTGCCCTTTCGAATCCGCATTTCGGGCATGTGCCTTCGACGAACCTGTCTGCGAGGAACTTGTCGCATTTCGGGCACCATAACTGCTCGACATCTGCCTTTGTCACGAATCCATTCTCATATACTCTCTTGAATATCCCTTTTGTTATCTCTGCGTGCTTCTGTGATGATGTCCTTCCGAACTCGTCGAAGCTGCATCCGAACCACTCGTATATCTTCTTGTGTATCGCGTAGTACTTGTCGCATATCTGCTGTGGCGTCAATCCCTCCTCTAGGGCCTTTGTCTCTGTCGCTGTCCCGTGCTCGTCTGTGCCTGCTATGTATATCGTCTCGAACCCTGCCAGCCTGGAATACCTTGCGAACACATCTGCCGATAACACGCACCCTATTATGTTGCCTAGGTGCGGCACATTGTTCACGTATGGCAATGCTGATGTGACAAGTCTTTTCTGTTTCATCTGATCACTCGTCGTCAGGTTCCCCTTTAGACTTCATCTTCTTTGTTATCGGTATCTTCTCTTTGCATTTCTGGCACTGGAACACCACTGCGTCCATCCCATTGAATTTCTTCCTCTTGAACGGCACTGATATCTCTCCCTTGTTCTTGCATGCCGGGCATGTGTATTGTATGTCGCAGGTGAGTGTCTCTTCGTATTCTTTCTTCTCGGCTGTGTATCCGCATTCCGGGCAGACGTATTCTTTTGCCCTTATCTTGACCTTGCCTGTCTTGTCATCCCTTGGCTTGCCCATCTTTGCCTTTCCGCATTCCGGGCAGTCCCCTCTGTAGACCCAGGCCCTCACCTCTCCGGAGTCTACCTGTCTCTGTGTGTAGTACACGCATTCATCCATAGATTCAGGTTCTCTTAATGCCATGACAGTCACCTCGTTTTGTGATATTTTTTTATTGTGATATTTATTTCTTCCTTTCTCTATCTCTGCTTTTTCTTCCCGTTGCTGACCTGCAGCCTCTTCAGCTCTATCGATATTGCATCTTCTTCCAGCCTTATGTAGTTCGGGCATGTGACATATTCGTATCCTTTCTCTTTGCAGTGGTCTATTATCATCTCTTTCTCTGCCTCGCTTGTGAACCTGACCACTACGTTCAGTCCTCTCAGGTCTTTGTGAACGACGTTGAGTTCCATCTTCTCTAGCTCTTCTTTGACTTCTGCCTGCAGCGCCAGTAATGCCTTGAGTCTTTCTGGTGCCTCTTCAAGTTTCTTGACCACTGTCTCATCCCGCGGGTGGAATGTCGTTAGTGAAAATGCCTCTTTGCCTTCATCGATCAGTTCTTTCCTGCCTGATATGAACCCTCCGTATCCTGCATCTGCGACTTTCCATCTTCCGAAGCTTCCTACTATCATGTCTGCGTGTTCTCCGTCGCACAGCTCCCTGTCTCCCAGTGCTCCTGAGGCGTCTTCTATCAGCAGGCATTTCTTCTCTTTGCATATGTTGTGTATGTAGTGTATGCTCTGTTCTGCGAAGTATCCT
>DUGW01000214.1 GCA_013331125.1 Candidatus Woesearchaeota archaeon
ATACATGGCGGCGCCCTTACCTGGTGCAGTGCCCCTGACCGGTCTGTGGCCGTTGAAGAGACCTGCGAACCTCTCATCAAAGACATTCACTGCTTTGACAGGCAGATATTCCGGACGGTCAAAAGCCAATGCCCTATCGATGTATCTCTCAAACTGTTTGGTCCTGCATGCTGACTCCAATGCCGCATCGATGGTCTGGCTATCATCAGAACTATCTGCGATGACCACCTCATCGATGTAGCCGAACTTCAACATATCAGCAAACGCAGGAAAATAAGAACCAATCGTGTCCTGTTCATGCCTAGCAGGAAGTATAAGAGAGAATCTCCTTCCATGCTTGAACATGCGTTTTCCCTTAAGAAATGCGTACTCTTCTTTAGAGGTTTTTTTGACTTCCATTTTGTCATTTCTCTTTTAAATGGCTTTATTTATGTTTTCTGGAAGCTTAAACGGTCTTATATGATGAGAATTTCGTTTGAAATTCCCTCCTTTTTTATTAAAGCCCCGAAAAACTATCCTGAACTGTTAATTATGCCACAAATAATCCTATATTAATCTTTTCTTTTCTAAATTTCCTTTAACAATACGGCTTTTTCAAGCACTTCCTGGTAGCCCTGCCGAGTCAGCAAACATTTATATGGTCCTGGAAAAAAATCAGACAGATGAAACTTCAGGACATAAGCACATCTGTACCTGCAAAACTTTATGCAAAGCTGGAAGAGGCAGGGATAGAGGAGCTAAGGCCGGCACAGAGCAAAGCGATAAAGGCAGGACTGCTGGAAGGGAAAAGCCTGCTGGTATGCACACCTACTGCTTCTGGAAAGACATTGGTCGCGGAGATAGGAATGCTGAACTCGATACTCAACAGAAAAGGCAAGGCCATATACATAGTGCCGCTGAAAGCATTGGCGAGCGAGAAATACAACAGCTTCAGGCAGAGATATGGAAACATGATCAAGGTAGGCATGTCGATAGGAGACCTGGACGCAAGCGACCCTTACCTGCACACATACGACATAATAGTATGCACAGCAGAGAAACTGGACTCGCTGATAAGGCACCACGCGTCATGGATAAGAGAGATAGGCATAGTGGTGATAGACGAGATACACCTGCTCAACGACCAGTCACGAGGACCGACACTCGAGATACTCATAACGATACTTAAACAACTGCTCAAAGATGTGCAGTTAGTGGCGCTCAGCGCCACCATAGGGAATGAGTCAGAACTCGCGACATGGCTTGACGCAGGGCTGGTGCATGACGACTGGAGGCCCGTAGAGCTAAAGAAAGGGATATATCTCAACGGACAGATAGACTTCAAGGAATGATACAGTATCTGATAAACAGGTCTTGAAAAATCTTATCTCGCGTTCTCGATAACACCAGAGACGACATCGCGGTAAGCCACTGCAGGCTCAGGGATATCCATACAATCAGGAGCTGCCTTCTCAGCCTCGACCGTCAGTCTTTCATATTCGACCTCTTCAGTGAGCCTTCTGGCTTCGCTGAGCTCCTTTGTCCTTCGGTACTCCTGATTTATCTTCTGCAAAGAGCTGTAGACCTTGGCAGCTTTCCGGTCCATGTCAGGGAACTCATCCTTCAATGGATCATACATCTCCTGTCTCTGACGGATCTTAACAGGATCCATGCCCAGCATCTCATAGACCTCGTCGAGAGAACCGGTATCTGCGGCAAACCTGTAAGGCATATCTGTCTTCACACCGATAGCTTCAAGAGACCTCTTGACATCATTCAGCTCGTCGACTGCAAGAGAAGGGTCAAGATCCGAAAGCGAATAATAAGTCGCAGGGACAGTAGGTTGCGGCCGCCTGGCAGCTGCTGCAGATTCCTTCACAGCTTCCCTGACCATCGCCAGAGCTTCCTCGACAGTGCCTTCATCCTCAGCAAACCTGTACCTGGTCGTTGAAGTGTCAATACCAAGCTCTGAAAGGCAGTCCTTGACCTCATTGAGCTCCTCTATCCTGCTCATCTGGCCAAAGGTATACATCTTGGTCTTGACTTTCGGACCTTTCAGGTCGTTGAATGTTATTCTATCCGCCTTAGCTATCTTACGGACACTCAAGTTAGGAAGATTCTTGAGAGAATACTCAACTTCAGGCTGGTCAGCCTCGTCAAGTTCCCTGATGAATGCATCGAACTCTGCATTTACAGCCTCGTCTGTGAGCACGTAATCGTCTTTTGATGATCCAGTATCAATCACACCGGATGCTGTCATGGTACGCCGTTCATCCTGTTCAGTCCTGACAACCAGCTCCTCAAGCTCATCAGTCAGATCTTCAACATACTCAGAAACCTCAAAACTCTCATAATGATCATCGATGTCTGCAATGCCACCGTATTCAGTAGGTGCAGGGATGCCCTGTATCATGACAGGGGCAGGTCTGGATAATACCATGCGATCAGTTACCCCGACCACAGCACGTCCGATACTGTAATCATCAGCATACCCTTCAACATCAGCCATCGCCGGGACAGGTGCATCCTCGTCGACATTCCCTGCTGTGTAATCAGGTCTAGGAGCATCTTTCTTTCTGTGTCTCAAGGCTACAAGACCAAGACCTGCAAGGGCAATACCTATAGGGATGCCTGCATTTGTGCTGTCGTTCGGCGTACTCTGCGAAGCGCAGCCATAACTCCTCTGGCCATCCTTGGGGAAACCGCCGAAATCCATTGTGCTGACCACATCATCAGCAAGCAATGAAGCAGCAGCAAGACCTGGACCCATAGGTGCTGAATCAGATGTAGTCACATCATAAGCCAATGACTGTGAAGGAGCATCCTGCCTGTCGACCGGTGTCTTTTTCGTCTTTGCAGGGCCGTAAGATGCAGGTACGCTCCTGTCCAATGAACCAGTAGATGATGATGCGTCAGTACAGCCAGGACCATAAGCCTTGTTGGCAGGGTTTTCTTTGACACGGTCCTCAAGCTGCGTATGATCCATACCGCTCAGGTCCTGCGTCGAGACAAGAAGCAGACGACCACGCGCCGCCCTCTTGAATATCTTGTCATAAGCGCCCTTTGCCTTATCGATCCACTTGCCGAAAGTGCCTGCCTTTCTCTGCGCTCCGGTAGTCTTATTGATGTAGGCTACCTGTTCAGCGTCGGGATGGACAAGATCGAGCATGCCTGCCGATCTGGCGTGGACAGTCACCTGCACACCAGTACCTTTAGCATACTTCTTGGCCATCTTCTCGACCTTTCTCTTACCGTCCTGTGCCCGTTTCCATGGCAAGGTCTTTGAGTTGTAGGTCTTGGCAGTATCCCAACCATCAGCAGCGTCAGGATCAGCACCACCATGAGCATAGAATGTTATGCTTGTCTTGCCTCTCTTCTGGGCAAGCCTTATCATGTCTGCGACATACTGCTCAAGGAGAGTATCACTGTCAGCGCCGAAGAAATCATTCGGTGCAGTACTGTCATATCTCTTAGGCTGCTGGAATTCACAATAACCATCAATGGAAGGTGCTTTAGGTGCCTTGACTTTAGGGACCTTTGTGTCAGGTACCGGAGTCTTCACCTTTGGCGGAGCAGTCTTAACTGCGGCATCTGCAGGAGGCACAGAGGCGTCCTGTACAGGAGGTATGTAGACAGAAGCGTCCTGCTGAGGAGCAGATGCATCCGGTGCCTGAGGTGCAGCGTCGTGCTGCGGTACAGACGCGTCAGGTCCACGGACAGCGACAGGCGGAACATATGCCTGAGACGCATCCGGCTGCGAGACTGCGCGGGAAGCATCAGGTGCAGGCACTGCTGCATCATGCTGCGGAACAGAAGCACTCTGTGATGCATCTGGTACGCCAGCATCATAGACTGGAGCAGGGGTGAAAGGCACTGTACCGACTTTAGCGTCGAGAAGACCCTTAGGATCAATCTTCTTCCAATCCCTGGATACGCCTGCATCTACAACGATCTCGTGAGCGCGTGGTGTCGCAAGATAACTCTTATCAAGAGCCTTCTTGGGTTTTTCTGACTTTAACTCTTTCTTCCCGGCGTAGCCGAGGATCGCAGAGCCTGCAATGCCGATGAGAGCAGCGACAGTGCCGACCCAACCGAGGGCCTTCTTCCTTCTTGAGTGCCCTTCGTATGTGGAAGCAGGAAGATTCTGTCCATCACTATTAGATATTCCTATACTCTTATCGTCTGCATATTCATCGTAAGCAAGAGGCTTGTCAGAGTCTGCAATGAATGGAGCTGACCCAACTCTCTTCTCAAGTTCCTCTTCAGTGATCTCCTCAGAGAACTCCGGGTCTTCAAGCCCAGGAGAGGTCTCTGTAATGATACTTATCATCTCCTCGTCGC
>DUGW01000002.1 GCA_013331125.1 Candidatus Woesearchaeota archaeon
AGGTCGGAAAAAGGCTCTTTTGATCAATCCTCCGACTGGTAAGTACATGCGTGATGACCGTTGCCAGGCTCCTGTTGAGTCCATGACTGCCCAGCCTGCGCGTGCCCCTATGGATCTTTCTTACATGGCCGCCACTCTTGAACAGGCCGGTCTTCTCTGTAAGATCAAGGATTATCCTATGGAGGGTAAGGATTGGGATGATGTTGAGAGGGACTTGAAGAGGCTTAAGCCGGATTATCTTATCATCAGCGCGACCACGCCTACTCTTGACTTTGACATGAAGGCTGCAAAGCTGGCAAAGAGGCATATTCCTCACTGTGTAACTATCGCTAAGGGTGCCCATTTCGCCGAGAAGGCCAAGGAGGTCATGGATGATTATCCTGAACTTGATATCGCCATCCGTGGTGATTGCGAGTTCGCTGTGAAGGAGATTGCCGAGGCCGATAGTCATGATGATTGGTCTAAGGTCTTGGGCATAACCTTCAGGAAAGGCAGCACCCTGCATGCGACTCCTGAACGTCCGAGACTGGAAGACCTGGACAGCCTTCCTTTCCCTGCCCGTCATCTTCTGAAGAACGAGCTCTACACTGCTCCTGATACCGGCCGTCCGGTAGCTTTCATCGTCACTGGCCGTGGCTGTCCTCACCGTTGCATCTATTGTGCAGTATCGGTCGCGAGTGGTTATAGGCTCTTCATGCGTTCTGTGAAGAGTGTGCTCGCTGAGATTGAGGATTGTTATCATAATCATGGTATCAAGGATTTTTTCTTCCGCTCTGACACTTTCACCTGGGACGAGAATTGGGTTGTTGATCTCTGCAAGGCTATCGTAGACAACGGTCTTGACATACGCTGGGGCACTAACAGCCGTGTAGACACTGTCAGTGATGAGAGACTTAAGTGGATGAAGAAGGCTGGCTGTTACGTGATCGGTTTTGGCATCGAGTCTGGGAATCAGGAGATGCTGAAGAAGATGAAGAAGGCCACCACTTTGGAACAGGCCAGGAAAGCCATAGCTCTCTGCAAAAAATACAAGATTAAGTCCTATATGCTTTTCATGTTCGGTCTTCCCTGGGAGACCATGGAGACTGCTGAGGATACGATAAACTTCGCTAAGGAGCTCGACGGTGATTTTGCTGATTTCAATATCGCTTATCCTTTGCCAGGCACCGAGTTCTATGATATTGCCTTCAAAGATAAGCTCTACGAAGGGACTCTGACAGGCTTTGATTACGGGAACGCCAAGACAAAGTCCTATCATCTGACCAATGAGCAGTTGATTGCGTTGAGGAAAAGGGCTATAAGGGAGTTCTACTTCCGTCCAAGATACATACTCAGGACCCTGTGGCAGAACAGGTCTCCAAGGATATTGTTTTCATATGCTAAGCATGGCCTCGCTTTGGCCTGGAATCTTGTCAAGGGTAAAAAATAAGGTGGTATATTATGTGGTTGAGCATACTTGTCTTTTTCCTCATGTGCTGGGGTTTCGGTTTCACTGCTACTTATTGGATCAGGAAGAAGCCTGAGAACTTCTTTGAGCGTCACGTCATGAACCTCGGCATCGGTCTTGGCTGTGTGCCTATCGTCGGAGTGATCCTCAACCTGGCCCGCATAATCCTTGATTGGAGGATATTCCTTGCACTGGCCATGATACTGCCTATCTATCACTCTTTCAGGCTATTGAAAGATGGCAAGAGGCCGAAATTAGACCTGAAACTGCATAAGTCTACTGTATATTTCCTTATTGTCTTATGTATCTTTGTTGTTTTCCTTTCTGTCTACCTTGTTGGTTCTTTCAAATACCCTTATCTTGAGGATGATGATCCTTGGCTGTATTCAATAGCTATAAAATATATTTCTCAGTATGGAACTTATGATATTGGTTCCAAATTTGAGGGTAGTAATTATTTTGAGCCTTACCCTCAAGGATTCAATATCCTGACAGGCATACTTCTGCCTTTGAATGAGAATATAATAACACATATGAAATTTTTTAATTCTTTGATAATTGCATTAGGCATCCTTTTCTTCTTTTATTTTGTGAAGGAATTCACAGGAAGTCATAAGAAAGCTCTTATTGCTGCCTTTCTGTTTTCAGTTGCTCCTTGGTATATGGGCCATTTTATCTGGTCCCAGTCTTTAAGTCTGACACTTTTCTTTCCTGCATTCTACGTATTGATAAAATCGAAAGAACAGAGAGGCTATTTTGTTTCTGCTGCATTATGTATTTCAGGCGTTATACTTTCCCACGAGCTGGGTGGTTTTATCTTTGGGTTGATGTTTGGTGTTTACTGGTTTGTGACAGGGATTTATTCTAAAGGTAAGTTATTCAGCCGTTTTTTGAATTACGCCCTTCTTGCTGCAATCTTAGGTGTTGTGCTTTCTGGTCTTTTTTTCATCCCTTCTTATGGAAAATTAGGAAACAGGAGTTACCAACATTATGGAGATAATAAATGGTATCAGCTTGAGGCACCTACTGAAAACCACAGGGTCTACAACTTTGCAGATTTTTTCATCGCAAAGACCTCAAGCAGGATTGATACCCCTATAGGATTGGGCATTTTCTTTTGTATTCTTCTTTTTGCTTTTGTTCCTTTGATTATTTTAAATTATGACCTGCTTAAGAAAGAGTCGTGGGTTGTCATAAGCCTTATTTGGTTTGTTGTTACATTTATAGGCTTGGAGGGTAATGCTCTTCCTTTTAGGATTATCCCTTACAGATGGGGCGCCTTTATGGTCATACCTGCTGTGCTGATTGCTGCATACAGTTGGAATCTTCTCACATCCATCAAGCAATTGAGGAAGTTTGGAATTTTGTTATCGTTTTTCCTGGTTATAGGTCTTCTTCTGACTTCCGGTTATCCGAAATATAAGATTCAAACCTCTGTCTGGACTCCAGGAGGTCTGTGGACTTCTACTCAGGAATTGCAGGGCTATTTTTCATATCTCCCTTCTTTGCCTGCAGATACAAAGATATTTCCTATGTGTTCTAATGAAAGAAAGGTGATTGCGCTTGATATGTTTGCAGAACCTTGGGATCCTGATTATCAGGCTTTCAAGTCCAGAGCATTCAATAGTTCGCCTGAAGAAGTCAGCTCTTGGTTGCTGTCTAGAGGTTATTCTTACCTTGTGCTGGATGGAGTTTGCGTAAGAAAATATGGTCTTAACGCAACGAATGAGCTTATCTCATCCTTTGCTTCCTCTGATCTCTACACAGTTGTAGGGAGTGCCAATGGATTTATTCTTCTGAAGACCTGATTATTTTTTTATTTTTTTGATCTGACTTTCAATATTATCAAGTCGTTCGATTATCTCAGAGAATACAGGATTTCTTTTTGTTATCTCTCTGTGTTCCTCTCTGTGAAACCCTGCTTTATCCTCTATGTATCCGAGAAATATCATGAGAATTATGGCAACTATGAATATCGGTATGAACCATTTGGTTATTGAGATTTTGAGACCGTAGTCCTGAAGTTTTGATAAGACCAGGAACAATATCATTCCTGAGTTGAGTATTGCGATCCATGACATGGTTCTCTGTGCCCAGACCTTGCTATAGACAAGTATTTTTCTTATCCCAAAAAAACCTTTAAGTGCTTTTTCTTTCATTTTCTGTTCTTGGTCTCTTTGTTTGCTTGCTTGAACGCTAGTTTTCTAACGAGTTTCTCCAATTTTTGATTGTTTTTTCTTACCTGGACATAATTATAGAACGTTAGTGTCAGTATGAAGAAGAACCCTATTATTGTCAAGAAGTCCATCGTCCTCCAGATGCTTAATGTTCTTGCTAGGGTCTGTAGTGGGAAAGGATAGATTGATACGGCCAGAAATACAAGCCAAACCGTCAACCATATCCCGAATTCGCTCTTCTGGAGTTGATCCCTTTTATAGTTGATGAACGTGTAATATAACATGAACAACGCAAATAGTATGCCTATGACTTGTATTCCCATTATCAATGCCATTTTGTGACCCTCCACCAGAGCATAGTTATGACGATCTTTATCCCATCTAGTATTGTTGTTCCTTTATATCGGTCAGTATATATCGTCTTGATCTTTATCTCTGAATATTTCAGGCCTTTATTTCCTGCATTTGCTATCATCTCGGATTCGACGCTGTAGTCTTGCGCATCCCATTTGATCTTTCTGTAAGCCTCTGCAGTGAATGCCCGGTAACCTGATTGTGTGTCCATCAATGATACATCAAAGAGCACTTGATTGGTTCTGTTGATGAACCAGTTCCCGAATTTTAGTATGCTGGGCATGGTCTTATCAAGCGATCGAGCACCAAATATGATATCATTTCCCTGAAGGGCTTTTAAAAACCTTGGTATGTCCTCTGGTCTGTGTTGCCCATCAGCATCCATGACTACGATGATGCCCGCCCCTTTCTTCAATGCGTATTCACATCCTGTCTTCAACGCAGCACCTTTGCCTAGATTGACTATGTGCTTCAATACGACAATTCCTTCTTTTTTTGCGACCTCGAATGTATTATCAGTCGAGCCATCATCAACGACTATTATGTTCTTACAGAACTTTTTTGTCCTTTTTATGACACCTGCTATGTATTTCCTTTCGTTATGCGCAGGTATCACGATGAATGTTTTGGCTGTCATTGTCAGATGATCTGTTTATCGACCTCTGGATCCTGGATCTCTTCTTCCATCTCAGCAAGTTCTTGCAGGTTCTCTATTCCCTCTTGGATTTCATTCTCTGTTTCGAGGAGTTCAGGATCCGGCTCAGTCTTTGTGCTGGGAGTGAATGGTTTATTTGCATCTTTGCCTTCCCAATCTACTTTCCAAACTATGACTCTTCCTCCAGTGACCCCCTGCGCGTCGCTGAACTTGTCAAAATACTTAAGCCCGTGCCCTTCAAGGTAGAACAGCCTAGTGAAGATGCTGTTGGCTAGCAGAGGATGAGAGAGAAGAGATTGGTATCCTCCATTAGTAGGTATTAATATAATCGAAGCGCCTATTACATCGCCGATGAATTCTTTCTCTTCTGTGCCTGTTTCTGTTATATAGACAACTGATGTGGGCCTTACTGTTGCGCCTTGTGCATTGGCAATCACGACATCCATCGTATTCAGGTCGACCTCGAAAGCCATCTGTTGCCCTCCAGCATTCTGGATGCAGGTAATTTTTCCATCTGCTGTAGGTGTTCTGCAATTAGCTACATTCGATAGGTATCCGGGCCAGGGGGATATCCACTGGTTTCCATCCTGTGATTGGATTTCGTAGTAATATTTTTCTGCCTGCTCTTTGGTCAGATTGAACTTTTCTTGCGTCAGTATCTGCATTCCCTCACCAAGACCCTTGCCCTTGACTGTTTGGTACATCTCGGCCCTTGCGAAATTCCAGCTTCCGAAATGTCCCCATACACCGGCTTTACCCACCATGTCTTCGCTGGTTATGAAGAAATCCTCTGGCGGTTCACAATGGGTATTTTGGAGCACTGCAGAAACTTGTTCATCTTTGAGCCCTAATCTTTTCAGTGTCTTTTCAGCGTCTCCTTTTTCCATCACGATTATTTTATCGAGTATTTTGACAGAATTTGCAGTGTCCTTGACCACTTTATTCAGTTCCTCGAACGCGTTGTTGCTTCCGCAGTCCAGCATCCTCAATATTCCTGCTGAGACCTTTTCATCTTTGACTGTCATGAGTTTTCCCAGCCAATGGATTGGTGCTCCTCCCTGACTTGACCCGTCCAAGGTCACTCTTCTGTCTGCTATATATTTGAACCAGTGGCCAAAATCCCACCATGAATTGATGATTGCGTCTGGCTGGGAGTTGTCTCTTATTTTAGTTAACGAATTGTACCAGGCATCGTTTACGCTGGGTACAAAACCCTTTGCCGTTTCATATCCTGCCTTGGCGGTTGACATCATAAGTAGCAGTATCAGGACGCTCGCTATAGCATATGTTATCTTTGTGTTTATTTTTAGTTCTCTGTTTAACCACTTACTCACTAATCTGCTCACCGCAGATAGGGCTATCGCAAAAGATACGCCAAAGACTCCGACCAACAGTAATGTGAATCTTATGCCCTTAAGGGCTGCGAAGATTGTTGCGGCGAACCAAAGACACAAGAGGATTGAGAGTCCGATCTCTGCTGTTTGTTCTTTTCTTTTTATTGTCAGGAAGATACCTACTATTATAGGTAAGGCAATCAATGATATGTATGTGTATTTTCCAATTCCCATCCCATATTCTGAAGATAGAAAAAGGTAGATTGCTGCCGCGAAGGCTAATAGGTATTTGCTATCTTTACTGACCTTTTCTTTATCTACAAAAAGGAATGCAAGTCCCATCAATCCTATAAAAAATATTGTTTTGCCGCCTATCTGGCTTATTATTTGGCTGAATGTCGCTTCATTGAACTCTGCGACTGTCACAAGGACATTGGGCCAGAAGTTTGCGTGGGTCGCGACCTTTGTTCCTAAGAACCAGAGAGGGCTGATTATTGCATTGAGTAATGTTCGTGAACTACCCCATATTGTGATGAACACTGCCGATGCGCCGATTATCATCAGAAGATTTACTGCTGTTGTTTTTAGTTGTTGGTTCCTTAAAAGATTTTTCAGGTTTTTGGTTTGGTAAACTTGTTTTATTATTGTATGCAGCATTAGTGCCAATAAAGTTCCTACTAAAAAATCAAACATGAACCACCATCCTTGCCAGGCCCATGAGAACAGGCCTATTGATAGGCCAGTTAATCCAGCATATAGCGCTCTGAACTTTAAGTCTTCTGCCTTTAGAGTGTGTATGAAGAATAACACTATGAGAAGAGGGAAAAGCATGTTCTGAGGGTCGTTATCAGAACCTAATGTCCGAGATAGGAATACCGGATTAAATGTTATGAATATCGAGGCGATCAGGCCTGCAAGTTTTCCCGCAACGGCAAGCCCTATCAGGAACGCGAGTATGACAGAAATCACTGCATATATCGTCGGCACGTAGAATGATGCCTGCATGATTGTGATATCTTCATTGAATGCTTTCATTATTTTATATGTATATACTATTGAATGTACGTACGGCGCAGAATATAATTTTTCTAGGGGGATTGGGGTCTTTAATGGTGCTGCTGTGTATGTATCCTTATAACACAACCCCTTCTCGTAATCCACTTCGTCACAATTGACTCCCTTCTCTATTATCTTCCTGGCATCCCTCAACCAGTAGTATGAATCGATATCTCCCAGATACACATACTTGCTGTCTCCTGATTCGTACATCATCCTTTCTTTGAACTGTTGTGATGTCTGTGCTATCTGTTGGTCGAGCTGTTCTTTGTTCTGTTGTTTGAACTTCTCGAATTCGTTCGTCAGCAGTGTCTGTTTGTTCTGGTCTGGAAGGTTAGGGTATTGCTGCTGTATCTGTGAGGCTATCTGGTTCTTGTAGTAATTCTCGACAGTGCTTCTTGACCAGTCGTCTGTCACTGGTAACTGCATAGGTAGCAGTCTTATGTATATCGTAAGTATTACTGGTATCAGTATGAGGAATATTGTTCCGTATCTCTTGAAGAAGTTCTGTGTTGCCTGCCAGTCGAACTTGAGTTCGTCCTCTTCGCTTTCTTTGGCTCTTGTTTCCTGGTGTGTTGTCTTGTGCTCTTTTTTCTGTTTTTTTCCTGAGAACCAGTTCTTGACTTTGCTTAGGTCGAACACGACATCGTCTTCATCAGAACTTTTTGTCTCTGTCTCTTCTTCATGCTTGTGCGCATGGTGTGTCTCTTCGTGTTTTTTGTGGTGCTCTGCCTTTTGATGTGTGTGCTCGTGATGCTCTTTGTGCTCATGCTCTTTCTCATGATGTTCCTTGTGTTCATGATGCTCTGTATCGTGCTTTTTTTCGTGATTTTCTGTCATTATTGACTCCCCCTTAACCTTGTTGAGCAAAAACCGTCGGTTTATAAACGTTTTGCTCTGAATACTGTTCTCGCCAGAAGCAACAGTCTTGGTTCTTTGATGATTGATTTATATATAATCCTTGATGGTCTGTCTCTTGATTCTTCTTTCAGCAGTTTCTTTATCTTCTTGTTTCCCAGATATTTTATCAGTCGGCAGTAGTCTTCATCTTTGAACCTGTCTAGCACCTTCCTTATCATCAGTCCCTTTCTGAGCTCTCTGTCGACTTGTTTGAGTTCTTTCTTGTACTTCTTGCCTTGGTTTATAGCTCTCGCCAAAGCCTCTGCGGCTCGGAGTCCTGGTACCAGTCCCCCTCCTGTCGTCGCTTTGACCTGCGTTGCAGCATCGCCGACAACATACGTCTTGTCCATCTCGACTGGCTGTCGGGGATCATATCTCGGTATCAGTCCACCTTGCATCTCTTTGATCATTATGCTGCTTTTTCCTTTTCTTTTTCCTTTCTCGCTGGTGAGCCTCTTGATGAATTGGTCAAATACTTTCTTTGCGTTCTTCTCTGCGGCGATCCCTATCCTTGCTGTGCTTGCACTCTCTGGCACTACCCATCCGAAGAATCCCGGTATCTCCTCGCTGAAGTATACATCATATATGTCTTTGTCGAACCTTCCTCTTGCTCGTGCCTGCACTCCGACCCAATATCTGTTCTTCTCTTGTTGTTTTCTGTCTTGTCTGTCTTTGATGTGTCTGCCGACGAGAGAACCTGGTCCGTCTGCGCCGATGATCATATCTGCATCCAGGACTTTGACATTCTTTTGTCTTGCATCCTTGACCCTTAGTTTCTTGCCATCATCGCCATCTTTCACACCGATGACCTTCTTTCCGAGTAAGAATTTGGTTCCTTTCCTCTTTGCTCTTTGCATCATATATTGGTCGAACTTTGTCCTGTCTATGACTGCGTCATCTACCTTCAGTTCTACACTTGTCCCATCCGGTGCATGCGATCTTACTTTCCGGAGTCTGTTCACCATAAACGCTTTCTGGGGTTTCACTATCTTGAAGAATTCTTTTGTGACTATGCCTGTGCATTGGACAGGTTCTCCGACTTTTGCGTGCTCTTCAAGCACTGTGACTTTTCTGCCTTTTCCTGCCAGCAGCTCTGCGCAGTAGCACCCTATCGGTCCTGCCCCTACGATTATGATCTGCTTTTTCATTGTCTTTCTGTTGTGCATTTCTTTCTTCCCTTTGTGTTTTTCTTCCACATTTCAGGTATTGTCCCTTTTCTGCAAGAATTATCCTGGTTTTTTATAGATAACCTTTATCTACTCGCCTGTCTTATTTCTTCTGCGGGAGCGCCCAGGAGACCTTCTTGACAGTGTCGACATTTTGTTAGTCCTGTCCAATAACAACAAAATCAAAACTTTTATATACGCCGCACTAATAATAAGAGACCAGAGGGGAGTTTGGCAGAACACCCAATAACCTAGTTTCAGGGTGTTTTTGCATTCACAAGAGTGTCTGAGAGCGTAATATCTCTGAAGGATGCATAAAAAGGGGTATAGCGTAAGCGCTTACGATTAACCCTTTTAACCTGGAGGTATACCGAAAATGAGAGATGAAATTGACTCAAAATCCGCTAAAAAGGTGGGTATTAGCATTCTTGGAGCTATAGCTGCCTATTTTGGTCTTGGCGGGACCGAAGCCAAGGCAGACCCTGTAGGCACAGGTGGCCGATGTCTCAGGCTTGAGACAATTGCCAAGAGGACAGCTAGGGGTATACCTAAGTCTCTCGCATCAGCTCTCTATGACCTCCATCACAGCCGTCTCGAACTTAATAGCAGCGCAGCTATTCTCTACAAATGTGATGTTGCCAGGAAGGGGACTGGCGGCACTATCGACAATAAGGATTCTTACATGGTTCTTGGTCTTTCAGGTACCAATGGCAATAAGGTTGAGGTTCAGTTCGACGGGACTGTCCAGCGGCCTGACTGGATGCTGAAATATCACTACACCACTCCAGAGTATGCTGATATCATGAATGCGATCAGCGCGGCAAACGTTCGTAATGGTGGCAAGGCGATATCAAACGCCCAGATCCATTACGTGATGGGTGCTAACATAACCTATGTTGCTCAGAAGAAAGGCATTTCCATGACCTACAATCCTTCGGATGCAGTTGTCCTGAGGGAGCTCAAGAGGGAGTGGGTCGGCTCTGGAAGAGGCAGGAAGCTCGTCATCCATACCACTGACCAGGATAATGGTGGCAGGATAATTGACGTCCTCTACAAGAAGTCCGCAGTCCCAAAAGGCATGGACCGTGCTGGCGGTGGAAGCCAGACACTCCAGTACAAGGGTTCTACTTATGTGCATCCTACCTGGGAGAATGAGGCAATCATCCCTTATGCAGTTGTCACTCCTATTACGACTACGCCGACCGTCCCTCCGAGGAGAGCGCCTCCTAGGCATGGTGGCGGTGATGGTGGCGATGGCGGTACTGGTAGGGTAACTCCTCCTCGTCCTGATCCTCGAACACCAGGCGATGATGGTAGTGGCGGTACTGGCAGGGTAACTCCTCCTCGTCCTGACGATCGTCCACGCACACGTGACGGACCTCGTCCTGATGACAGGCGCAGGCCTGCTGACCGTCCAAGAGATGGTGGAGATGGTCCTAGTGGTTGGCCTCCAGGGCCTACACCGCATGGTGTTGCGCCGAAGACTGAATCTAAGGATTACAGGCTCGAGCTTGGCCTTGGTATAGGCGCTTTCACTCACGAGCAGATGAAATTTGTTCCTATAGGCATCATTGAGCTTGGTTATGAGTTCTGGAAGAACAGCACGACTCTGGGTGTCTACGGCACTTTCGGTGGTATGAATGGTTCTGGCGACTGGACCCAGACAGGCACTCTTGATCCTAACCCTATGGATCCTTACCAGAGGTATGGTGATATCTCAGGAAGGAGCAGGTACAAGATGATGGTCGGTTCTGTGGGTGTCTACATGAAGCAGCGTCTCACCAATTGGCTCAGGTTGAAGCTTGGTGTCGGTGCTGCTTGGGACAAGACCCAGACTGCCTCTGATGAGAAACTCCAGATCAGATACCCAGACGGGACTCCTGACGGTGTTCCTGACCAGGTCGACGGTTCTTACCAGCGTGGCAGGATGCACTGGACCCCTGAGGGCAGTGCTGGTCTCTGCTTCGGCGGTAAACGCGGAGAGGTCTGCCTTGAAGGTCGCATAAGAGGACCTTACGAAGGCTCACACAAGAAGGTTGTTCCTGGTGCAGGTATTACAGGTACCTTCCGGTTCTGATTCCGGACCTAATCTTGTTTTTATGTTTCAAAGATGAAATTTTTTGGTGTTTTTACAAAAAAGAGCCGTGATCTGACACTCAAAAACGTGTTACGTTTTTGGTGTCCTAAAAATTCGCAGTCAAAGCGAATTTTTATGATATTCACATTAATGACAGGGTGGTAAAAACATGAAGAGATCAATTGTTTTCGTTTTGCTGTTGCTCGTGCTTAGCCCATTCGCTAGTGCGCTTGCATACACGACCAATCCTTTCTGGGAGGTCGACGGCCAGAATGTCGGTACGTCACTTACCATCGAGGATGGAGAGAGTGCTCTTGCAGGTTCTCCTGCTTTTGCATCATTGGACTGTGATGTCACGTTCGTAGCAGAGCTGTTGAATGCTGACATGAGCCTTCGTTCTGTATTGGCCAATACTGAGGTCGATACCTGTCAGAATGTCGGTTTCATGTATGTGCCTGTGGACCCTTCTGATTATGACGTGCCTGGTGATTATCTTGTCAGGTTCCATCTTGAAGATACCCGCGGTTCTGATACAAGGATGCTTCAGCTTCATGTTATTCCTGCCACTCAACCGAATGTCTGTCCTGTCTTGGGTTCGATCTCTTCACCAAGATACTTGGATGTCGGTGTGGCTCACTCATTTGATGCTCACGCAACTGACTCTGATGGCGATGCTCTTACCTACTCTGCGCAGGGTCTTCCTGCCGGTGCTACCCTGTCTGCCAACGGTCATTTTGCTTGGACTCCTGGTCCTTCTGCTGTCGGTCAGCATGTCATCACTGTCAGGGTCTCTGATGGTGAGTGTGTCGATTCACAGATTGTGACCCTTATCGTCGAGCAAGAGCCTGTCTGTGACCTTGTCATGGAACCGCTTGAGACTCCTTTGTCAGTCAATGAAGGTGAGACTATCGCTTTCCAGGTCCTAGGTTACTCTGCAGATCCTGTCTTTTACAGTGCTCAGGGCGTCCCTGCAAATGCTATATGGGATGATGTTGCTGGTGTCTTTGTCTGGATAACCGGAAACCAGGATGCTGGTGTGTACGATGTCACTTTCACTGCAAGCACTTCACCTTCCTGCTCTGAATCTCAGGATGTGCATATCACTGTCATAGATGGTGGTCTGCCTGCCTGTTCTGATGGCCAGGACAATGATGGTGATGGTCTTGTTGACTATCCTGCAGACCCTGGCTGCACCAGCGCCCAGGATGATGATGAGTACAATGCTCCTCTGCCTGCCTGCTCTGATGGTCTTGATAACGACGGTGATGGCCTTGTCGATATGGCTGACCCTGGTTGTTCAGGCCCTTCAGACAATGATGAGTTCAACCCTTCGAATGTCTGCCCTGTCGCAGCCTTTGAATGGGCTCCTGACCATCCTGATATGGGTGAGACCATCAATCTCGTCTCTACTTCCGCCGACGGGAACAACGATCCTCTTACCTATGCTTGGGATGTCAACAATGATGGTATAACAGATTCCACTGGTAGCCTTGCCACTACAGTCTTCAATCAGGCTGGCTCCCACCCGGTCACTCTGACTGTGTCTGATGGTCAGTGCCAGGATTCTGTGACTAATTATATACAGGTCGTGCCTCAGTGCATACTGGAGGTTGAATCGATCGACTGCCTCTCTCCTGTGATACAGGGTGAGTCTCAGGCATGTACAGTCCATGTTGACTCTGGCAATTCCTGGCCTGGTGGTATAACTGTTGATGTGTTCTACTCCAACCATGAATATGCAGGTTATTGCCTTACAGATTCATTGACTGGTTCATGCACTGCCTATTTCCAGGCTCCTGCTCAGCCAGGCACGTACTCCGTCTATGCTACTGCCCAGAGGAATGGTTGCGTCGGCGACTTGAATTTCGCCCCTGCTGATTCCTTTGACGTGTTTGCAGACGGTTACGACATAGCAAATCTGGCTATCTACAACAACCCTGCTTTCGCTCAGGAGGATTATGATTTCCTCAGGGCTCAGGATATGTTTGTCAGGTTCCAGGTGCTTGATCCTTTCAATAACCCTGTCAACGACGCGATAACTTCAGTTGAGCTCTTGAGCCCTCCTGGAGGACATGCTTACTTCAGTGAGTATCAGTATTCCAACCCTGCGCCAGGATATTATGATTATTTCCTGCAGATACCTGCAAGCCATGATTTCCTCGGCCAGTCGCACGTCTTCGTGTTCCAGTTCAACTTCAATGATGGTACTGGTGCCCAGCGTGTCGTCGGTGTGAATATCCATAACAATGCTCCTGAGATCGCCTCTGAGGGTGTTGTCGTTATGGGTCAGGCTGCAAGTCTCCATGGCCATGCAGTCACCTTGAATGTAGTTGACCCTGTTGCCATGACTGGTACTTTCATGGTCAGTGGCGAGACTGTCGGTCCGCTCATGGAGGGTTATGCTGCTGCTCTCGGTGATGGTGCAGTTTTCCATGTGCATGACATCGACTTTGACAACCAGCCTTATAGTGCTGTTGTCTCATTGACTGCTGATGATTACCTGTCAGACAATGTGTTCACAGGTCAGGTCCTCTCTGCTCCTGCTTCATTCGATCTCGAGCCTTTCGAGTCTGATGTTGAGGATTATGGTGAGGCCCTTGATTGGTCCGCATCTGGCGTCGACGCAAACATCTTCGCAGTATCATTTGATGCTTCGCAGGATGTCATGACAGTCACTCCTGTTGCTCCTGGCTGTGATACTTTCACCCTTGAGCTTTGGGACCTTGACAATGCTATCGATACCATGCAGGTCACTCTCTGCTCTAATCCAGCAGGTGCGCCTGCCTGTAGTGATGGTCTTGACAATGATGGTGATGGTCTTGTCGACATGAACGACCCTGGTTGTTCCAACCCATCCGACAATGATGAGTATAATTACTTGCCTCAGTGTGCTGATGGTGTTGATAATGACGGTGATGGTCTTGTCGATCTGAATGACCCTGGTTGTTCAGGCCTGAGCGACGATGATGAGCACAATCTCTTGCCTCAGTGCAGCGACGGCATCGACAATGACAATGACGAGCTTGTTGACATGCAGGACCCTGGCTGTTCGTCCCCTCAGGACAACAGTGAGGATGATGTTGTCTTGCCTCAGTGCTCTGATGGTCTTGACAATGATGGTGATGGTCTTGTAGACCTGTATGATCCTGGTTGCGTAGATGCTCAGGATGATGACGAGTCCAATGTTGCTGTCCCTGCCTGCTCTGATGGTGTAGATAATGATGGTGATGGCCTCATCGACATGAATGATCCTGGCTGTTCCTCAGCGCAGGACAATGATGAGTCCAATGCAGTCACCCAGTGCTCTGACAGCGTCGATAACGACGGTGATGGCCTTGTCGATCTTATGGATCCTGGCTGCCTCAGCCCGTCTGACGATGACGAGTCGAATGTAGTCACACCTCAGTGCTCCGACGGTATTGACAACGACGGTGATGGCCTTGTTGACTACCCTGCCGATCCTGGCTGCTCAGCTGCTGGTGACAATGACGAGTCGAATGTTGCTGTCCCTGCCTGTTCTGATGGCCTTGACAATGACGGTGACGGCATGATTGATTACGCCGGTGCAGTCCTCCAGTCCGGAAGCACTTCTGCTACCATATCTGGACCTGCCTCTTCAGGCACGATCAATCTGAACAATCCTGAATGTTCCGACGGTATTGACAATGACGGTGATGGCGAGCTTGATTATCCTCAGGATGCTGCTTGCTCAGGCCCTAATGATAATACTGAAGGTTCACCTAATCAGTGCTCTGATGGTGCTGACAACGACGGTGATGGCCTGACTGATCACCCTGCTGATCCTGATTGTGAGAATGGCTCTGACAACAGTGAGGGCGTTCCGCAGAATCTGGATTATGAGTATTATCAGTATGTCTTGGACCTCAGTGGTGTCTTGACGACTGTCAAGCTTAAGGTGCACAGCATCGCTGGCGGCGTGCTTATAGTGCAGCTTGAGGATGGGATGACCTATCAGATGAGTGCTGGTCATATGGCTACGATCACTGTAGGCGGTGTCACCCAGCATGTATTCGTATCATCTGTCAGTTCCAACTCTGCAGATATAGTGCTGTATGCTACTCAGGTTGTCCCTGCTGATCCTGGCTGCGATTCTGCTCAGGACAATGATGAGTGGAACATGCCTCTTTCAGAGTGCTCTGATGGCGTCGATAATGATGGTGACGGCCTTGTCGATATGGCTGACCCTGATTGTGTAGACTCTAACGATGACTCTGAACAGGGAACAGTGCCTGCGTGCGCTGACGGTCTTGACAATGACAATGATGGTCACGTCGATCTTGCTGATCCTGGCTGTTCTTCGGCATCAGACAATGATGAGTTCAATGTCTGGCCTGCCTGCTCTGACGGTCTTGATAACGACGGCGATGGCTATGTTGATATGGCTGACCCTGGTTGTTCAGGTCCTTCAGACAATGATGAGTGGCACCAGCCATTCCAGTGCGAGGACGGCATGGACAATGATGGTGATGGCCTGACCGACATGGTCGATCCTGGTTGCAGCTCACCTTTCGATGATCAGGAGTTCACTCCTCCGTCTCAGTGCAATGATGAGTTGGACAATGATCACGATGGTCTTGTTGATATGTGGGATCCTGACTGTTCGTCTGAGGGTGATGATACCGAGTATCCTTCAAATCCTCAGTGCTCCGACGGCATTGACAATGATGGTGATGGTAGGGTTGACCTTGCTGATCCTCACTGCTATGACCAGTACGATGAGTTTGAGGGTGAGATCGATGTGCCTGCGCCTTACAGGCCTTGGAGCGACATGGATGACCTGTTGATCACAAGGATTGATGTCAACGGCTTTGATGTCGAGGACTTCACTGTCATGCCTGGTGAGTATATCATGGTGTCTGTCAGTGTGGAGAACACCCTTGACTATGATCTTGAGGATCTGAAAGTCCGTGTCTTCCTTGATGATTATGGTCTGTGGGCCACAAAGACCCTGCATGAGCTTGATGCTGGTGACACTGTGACTGTCAACATGCATGTTGATGTGCCTGTCTGGATCGAGCCTGGCGTTTATGACCTCAGGTTCACCGCATCTAACGATGATATCAGGCGTGTCAAGTACAGGCACCTTGTTGTTGTTTGAGGGTGTTGCTCGCACATTACCAAATGCTTTTTATTGCCCTGTTTTTTCGGGCCTTTTACGACTCAAAAAAGGTGCTTCGGATTAACTACTGTGAAATAACAAAATACCCGAAACATTTATATATCAGATGTTGTTATCCGGGGTGTGTTACACCTGTTTATGTTGGGGGGTTTAACACTTTATAATCCATGAATTATGACTATTTGGAGGATGGAAAGATGATTGGAAAGAAAACAAGGCTTTTTAGCGCAGTTTTGCTGCTTTTTGTAGCTCTTTTTGCGCTTTCCGGTGCTGTTTCAGCCTTAAATGCTGAGATAGACTGGGTTAAGCTCGATGGAGATTTGCTTTCTCCAGGACTGAACCAGGTTCAGGACATCGAGCGTGACAACGATTTCGAGGTCAGGGTTAGCGTTGAGGCTTTCGAGGACCTTGATAATGTTGAGATTGAGGCTATGCTAGCCGGTTATGATCACAACGACCGTGCAACAGCTACCACTGAAGTCTTCGATATGAAGGCTAATGTCTCCTACACCAAGAAGCTTGAGCTGAAGTTCCCAGCCAGGATGGATGAGGACCAGTACAGGCTCAGGATATATGTCAGGGACAGGTCAAGCGATGAGCTTCAGCAGGAGTTCTATCTTTATGTTGACACAGTCAGGCATTCAATACAGATAAAGGATATCAATCTCGATCCTTCTGATGAGGTCGAGGCTGGCCGAAGCGTCCGTGTTTTGGTCAACCTGAAGAACTATGGTCAGCTGGACGAGGATGACGTCAAGGTTGAGTTCGCTATCCCAGAGCTCGGCATCAAGGCTCTCCCAGATTATCTGGACATCGAGTCTGGCGAGTCTGAGACCACTGAGGAGCTCTACTTGAGGATCCCTGTCTGTACAGAAGCAGGCCAGTATCAGGGCCAGGTAAAGGTTTCTTATGATGATGGTGATGAGGTTGAGGTTGAGGACGTGCTCCTTAACATCGTCGATTCACCTACCGGATGCGGACTTGATGACGATGAGGACTCATCTGATGATGATGACTCAGAGCCACAGCAGCCACAGCAGCCGCAGCCACCAGTCGCTCAGCAGAAGACAGTCATCACTGTCGGTGCTCAGAGCCAGGAGGTTGTCGCTGGCGAGGGTGGTGCTATCTATCCGCTTACCTTCACTAACTCAGGATCTGACACCAAGACTTATGTGGTCTCAGTGACTGGTGCTGATGATTGGGCTACCGTCAAGATCAGCCCTCTTCAGACTGTCACTATCGGACCAGGCGAGTCCAAGTCAGTCTATGTGTATGTTTCCGCTAAGGAGACTGCAGCTCCGGGAGAACATATGTTCTCTATCGAAGTGAAGGACGCAGCAGGAAATCCTGTCAAGCAGATTCCTCTTTCCGCTAGCGTTGTTGCTGGCGAGGGAAGTGATGCAGCTGCTGAGAAGTCAGGCCTCAGGAAAGCTCTTGAGATCGGACTGATCGTGCTGGTTGTCATCCTTGTCATCATAGCTTTGATCGTGCTTTTCACACGAAAGAAGGATGACGAAGAGGAAGAGGCTGAGGACGAGATCTCCGGCCAGACTTATTACTAAGTCAAATAATTTTTTCATCCTCCTTTAGTCTTTTTCTTTATTTTTCATTTTCATCAAGGGTTAGCGTGAGTTCTGTCCGTTTCTGTTCTTTTTCAGGTCATGGTCTGCTTCCGTTTAATACCAAAAACCTTTTATATACCGCTCTCCTAGGTATACAATAACTAAGAGGTGCCTATCATGAAAAAGCTTGCTTGTATGCTCTTATCTTTATTGTTCATACTGCCTTTGGCTTCTGCCTATGGCGTGACCTTCTATAATCCTACCATGAACCCTCAGGATGGGACTCTCTTTGAGAAGGTTGATCAAGGCAAGCTCTATGATGTCATCATCGATAAGGATGGCATCGACCTCCGCAAGGTATCTTTTAAGGTAAATAAGGACTCCACGACTGCAGGCATAACTGTCTATCACCTTGTTGCAGTCCCGCCGATACTCCCTGAACTTGAGTCGACTTATGAGACTCTTGAGTTCCGTTATGGTGGTTTTGCGACTCATGAGGTCACCCATCTCCGTTTCGAGTTCCGTGTCGCCAAGGATTGGCTCTCTGACCAGTCTGTCCCGAGGGATACTGTTGCTATGCACTGGCACGATGAGATGCTTGATGCCTGGGAACCTCTATCTACCAAGATTACTGGTGAGGACGGGTCTTATGTATATTATTCAGCATCCCTTGACCAGGGTGCCCGTTATTTCGCAGTGGCTAAGTCTGCTTCTGGTGAGAAGGCCGAGGCTCCTGCCCCTGCGCCCCAGAAGGTTGTGGCATCTGAGCCTGTCAAGCCAGCTCCTGCGCCTGCCGAGCCTGAGGTTGTTGTCCAGCCTGAGCCTGCTCCTGTAGCTGCTCCAGCTCCAACACCTCAGCCTGCTGCTGTTCCTCAGCCGCAGCATGTGGGTGGGCCTGCGACTGTGGACATAGCTCCTGAAGAGAAAGG
>DUGW01000053.1 GCA_013331125.1 Candidatus Woesearchaeota archaeon
CAAGCCCTTTACTGTCAGCAGAGAACTCCTTGATCCTCTTCTCGACATCCTTGAGGTTCTCATCAAGGTTCACCTTCCTCTGCTTTATCTTGGATATCTCATCCTTGACATTCTCGATGCGGTTCTTGGAAGTGGCGATGCCGACCTTAAGCGACTCGACATCCTTATGGATAGTTATCTGGTCCTTCTCACCCCTGCGCTCAAGGTCCTTGTTTATCTCGTCGATCTGGCCCTTGAACTCCTTGATCTCAGACCTCAGAGTGGTAAGCTCTCCATTCTTCTTGTCAAGCTGCTCCTTGTGCTTGTTGTTACGGTCATCAAGCTCCTCCTTCTCAGCAAGCTTCTGCTGGATCTGACGATGGAGAGCAGTGGCCTTGTTGATCATGATACGGCTGTCAAGCTCCTTGTACTTCTGCGCCTGGTCACGCTCCTTCTTGAGCTCCTTGAGATAGGTCTGACGCTCAGTGAGGATGATCTCAGCCTCCTTCAACCGGCCCTCGACACGATCCATCTCAGCCAAAGCCTTCTGACGCTTGTCCTCATAGACAGAGATGCCGGCAATCTCCTCGATAATCTGACGACGCTCTATGGGAGACATGTCGATGAGGCGGATTATATCGCCTTGCAGGATTATGTTATAACCGTCAGGATCGATCTTGGCAAGACTGAGAAGCTCAAGGATCTGGGCCCTGGTACGGACCTGGTCATTGATCTTGTAGACACCGCTGCCGTTCTGCTTGACAACCCTGGTGATCTTGACCTCCTTGTCTTCAGTAGGGAACTCACCACCAGCATTGTCAAAGAAGATAGAGACCTCTGCCTGTTTTGAAGCCTTCTTGGTCTTGCCACCATTATAGATGAGGTTGGCAGACTTCTCAGCACGCATAGATTTGGCGCTCGACTTTCCTAGAACGAAACATAGAGCATCAAGTACGTTGGACTTGCCACTACCGTTAGGACCGAGGATGCAGTTGAAATCATCACCGAAGAGCAACTCGGTCGGCTTAGCGAATGACTTGAAGCCGTGCAGCAACAACTTATTGATTTTCGTCATTCTGACTAGTTAAAACCTCCTTTACTGGGACTGAAAAATCGAAGAATGGTATTTAAAGGTTTTGGTGGAAACAGGGGCATATAACTCCTTCAGCAAATCTGTGTTGGCGCCAGTCCTCGGCTTGGCATAATTATTGGCAAGGCCTACCTCCCCGGAGGGGCCAACCCCCGCTAACGGCCAGGACGGTTGATTGGTTGGCCTGCGGAAAAGGCACCAACACAAAATCTGGAAAGAATAGGGAAAACTCCGTAAATATATCAGAAGTCTTTGAGGCCTTTCTGCTCTTTCTGGATTATGAGGTTCTTGTACGTCTGCCAGGTCTTGCGGATTATCTTGGGATGGGTCTTATAATTATGCTCCAGCCAGGCTTTCGTGATCGGGTCGGCTGGGTAGCCTGAGCCGAAATTGCCATATGTCTCCTTGAGCTTTTCGATGGCCCTGTCACGGGTGACCTTGGCAAGGATACTGGCAGCTGCGACAGACAGATGATTCAGGTCTGCCTTGTGCTCACTCACTATCTCACAATCGACATTCAGCTTGGACCTAAGGTAGGTGTTGAAGGCAGCGATGTTGCCAGTAGGACAGTCGATGAAGACCTTCTCAGGCTTCAGGTTATTGATTATCCCGGCGATATGGTCAGCCTCGAACCACAACAGGTTAGTGGAAGGGTCCTGGAGAGCCGCGTCGATATCATCAGGACCGAGAGAGACAAGCTCATACTTATCAACGACCTTGATGATCTCATCAAACAAGGCTTCGCGGCGCTTAGGTGTCAGAAGCTTGGAATCAGTGATACCAAGAGACTTGAGCTTCTTCTCCTTGGAACTGTCAANNGGAGGCAGTACTTGTGATACCCATGCTGCTGGTATTCTACACATACGCAGACAGGACAGAAGACGAGATAGTGTCAAACCAGATACAGAAGATAGGATACAAAGTAGGGGATGCGGCAGAATCGATGTACTACCTGGGAGAACCATCAAGGACAAAGATAAGGATATACCTGCCGAAGAACATACTCAACATAACAGTGGGGAACAACGAACTCGTGTTCAATGTCAGGACAAAAGACGGACTGGACCAGGTGGTCGTGTACACACCAGTACCGATACAGGGGACGTTAGACCCGCATTCAGGATACCACAACATAAACATAAGGTCAAGAGGAAGCTACGTAGAGATAACCGACTGATGACAGACCTAAAAGCGGCACAGCAATGGCCGCACAGAAGCTGACAGAAAATGCAGAAGAGAAGAGGGGGGAGAGCGCAGGTAGCATTCGAATTCGTGATACTGGTAAGCATAGCATTCATGGCGCTGCTGGTGTTCACAGCATTCGTGAGGGACAATTTCGACGACGTGGAAAGCGACACATCATACTATAAACTCAAAGACCTGGCAATGTCAGTTAAGTCAGAGATCACCATGGCAAGCACGCTTGACGACGGCTACCAACGGTCGTTCTTCGTGCCGCTGACCATAGACGGGCTTGAGTACAACATAACACAGGTACAGGACTTCATGACATTCTCGAGCGGAGGATCAGACTACCAAGTAAGGGTACCGCCGTTCACAGGGATGGTCGTGAAAGGGAACAACGAGATAAAGAAGACCAACGGGACGATAGAACTCAACCCAGGATAGG
>DUGW01000139.1 GCA_013331125.1 Candidatus Woesearchaeota archaeon
TCTTTCGCGCGGAAGCTGGCTTAGTGTTTTTGAGGTGATATTTTTGTCAAAGATGATTAAAAAGCTGAAGGATGCGATAGTTTCCACTGATCCTACCCAGAAGAAGCATCGTGTCCAGCACCGTAAGGGTGTCTGGGAGAAGGCTCCTGATTTCGTCAAGGAATGTAAGTTCTGCCGTAAGATCCGTGAGGACCAGGTGATATTTGAGAATGAGCATATAGCTGTCGTCTTGGGCCGTCAGCATCATAAGGGTCATCTTGTCGTCGCGACGAAGAAGCATATCGAGAACATGTTCGATCTTCCTGAGAAGGCTTTTGATTCTTACATCAATGATACTGTGAAGATGGTGAAGGCTCTTGATAAGGTCATTCAGCCCGCGACTGTCAATCTTGAGTATCTTGATAATTGGGATTTCCATGTCCATTGGAATGTCTATCCTCGGTTCAAGGATGATCCTGACTATGGTAATCCTCCTGTCATCCCTCCTAAGGGTTCTAAGTTCAAGGAGTATAAGATGACTGATGCTGAATTGGCTGCTTTCAAGAAAGAGATAAAGAAGATGAAACTGTGGTGAATGTAAGCCTTTAAGGCAGCATCTGCCTCTCTTTCATCCTGTTGATGTCGAATCCTACTTTCTTCAGCAACGGCGAGTATTTCCTCTGCAGCAGTTCATGGACGTTCTCTATGCTCTCATGCAGCAGGTCCTCGTGCAGGAGTCTTCCGTATTCCAGCAGCTCTTGTATGTGTACCAGCTCTTCCTCTTTTATTGTCGCCGAGAACAGGAATATCTTGTCTCCTGCGTCGTGGCAGGTCTTCAGCAGTGCTTTCATCTCGTCAAGGTGTCTTTCCTTGTCCTCGCTTATCATGTATTCCCTGTAGTTCAGCTCTATCCCTACGTCGTGCTCTTTGGCCGAGCGTGCCATCTCAGGGCCGAACCTTCCTCCGTCTTTCAGTGGGTGGCATAGCAGATCAACTTTCTCCTCTTCTGCACTTATCCTGTTGGCTTCCTCTTTCCCTCCGTGCACGAATATCATGAATGGCACGTGGTGCACCTCTCCTTTGTGGTGTATGGGTATGAATTTCCTTGAGAATTCTTCTGCCAGCTTGGGCAGGGCTTCGTAGTTCCCGTCCCTTATCTTTATCTCTACTGCCGGGAGCATAAGCAGCCCTTTCTGTTCGAACATCTCGAAATGTGTCTCGAAGAACCGATAGAAATGCTCTTTGCCCTTTATCTCTGTGCCGTCATTGTGGACATTTACTCCGACGACATAATATCCCTTCTCCAGCAGCTCTGCCGCCACCTTGTCCGGGTCTGCCGCATCCCTGAGTATCTTGTTGTGCAGGTCTAGGTATTTTAGCAGCATCTACCACTGCACCCCTAGTCTTTTCAGCCTCTTCTTGAGGTCTTCCTGGTTCTTGTACAGTATTGTCTTCATCCCCATCTTTCTTGCCGGTGCCAGGTGCGCTTCCTTGTCTTCTATGAACACAGTCTCTGCTGCCTTGCACCCTGCCGTCCTGAGTGCCTGCGTGTATATCTTCGGCTCTGGTTTCCTTCCTTTCACTTTGTATGACAGTATCACGTCGTCGAACATCCTATCTATGCCATGCCGTCTGTTATTGTGTTCGTAGTATTCCTTGTATGTGTTTGTCACCAGCACGACCTTGTATCTCTTCTTTAGCTTTTTCACGAGCTCGACAACTCCTCTGTTGAGCTCCCGGGCCGTCACATGGCATCTTTCCAGCTCTTCGTGTCTTATCTTTGTGTCCAGCTCTTTCTGTACCTTTTTCCAGAACTGTTCAGAGGTCAGTTTTCCTTTCTGGTATTCCCAGCAGGATTTCAGGTATGCCTTTGTTATGCTCTTGTGGGGCCTTTTCATCTTTTTGGCCAGCTGTTTTCCCAGGACGTGTCCTAGTTTTCCCTTTGCGCATACCCCTCCCCAGTCGAACATCAAGCATTTGATTGCCATTTTTTCACCTCTGTTCTTCAAGCATGTTGGATTATGTTCTCATGATTGTCATACATAATACAGTTTGTTCTCTGTCTTCTGTTGCCTGTCCATCTGGCTCTCTGGCTTGTTTGCCCTTGGCCTGTTTGAATCCGGATCGCGCCGGAATGTCATGTTGAGGTCTCTCAGGAACCTGTTCATCCCTTCCTGCATGTCGAATGGCCCGTACACAGCGCCTCTTACAGCCGGCTCGCCGTCGAACACGATCAGTCTCTTGGATAGATAGTCTATGAACAATAGGTCGTGGTCTACCACCAGTGCGCTTGTCCCTTTGTGTTCCATGAATTCGCTTATTATCTTTGACACCTGTATCCTCTGCTCTACATCCAGGTATGCGCTTGGCTCGTCCAAGAGGAACAGTTTCGCGTCTTCTGCCAGGCATTTCGCTATCGCGACTCTCTGCAGCTCTCCTCCTGACAGTTGGTTCAGGTTCTTCATCAGCAGCGGTTGCAGGTTGAGTGGTCTTATCAGCAGTGTCTCGTATTTCTCCACTGCCCTTGAGAGTACCGTCATCACCAGCTCCTCTCCTCCTTCTATGTATTGTGGTTTGTATGCCACTGTCACTTTCTCGTCTACTTCTCCTTTGTCTGCTTTCTCGACTCCTGCCAGTATCTTCACGAAGCTTGTCTTTCCTATCCCGTTCTCTCCTAGGATCCCGATGACGTCGTTCTTCATCACCTCTCCGGCCTCTGCCTTGAGTTCGAATTTTCCTAGTTTCTTCTTGACTTGTGTCCAGCTTACCTGTGTCTCTTTTCCTTCTTTCTTCTGCGGTGGTTTTGCTCCGAATTTTATCTCGTAGTCCCTGAATCTCATGTTCTCTTCTCTCAGGAATCCTTCCAGGAACACGTTTATTCCCACTCTTGTCGTCTTTGGCAGGCTTACTATGCCGTAGCCTCCCTGCTTTCCGTACATTATGTGGCACAGGTCTGTTATGTAGTCGAGTATTATCAGGTCGTGTTCTATCACCAGCACTGCTGTCTCTTCGTCTGCCAGCTCTCTTATGAACTTGCTCACCTTGAGTCTCTGCTTGATGTCGAGGTATGATGTCGGCTCGTCGAACACGTATAGGTTGGCTTTCTTCATCACTGTCGCTGCTATTGCTACCCTCTGCAGTTCTCCGCCGCTTATCTTTGATATGTCTGTCTCAAGTATCTTTCCCAGGTCCAGTGCTTCCACTATATGTTCGAATATCCCTTTCTGGTCTGCTTTCTTCAGCAGTTCCTTGACATTCCCTGAGAACTGTTTGGCTATCAGGTCTACCTGTTGTAGTTTGTATGATACTGTTATCTCTCCGTCCCTTACCTTTTCA
>DUGW01000131.1 GCA_013331125.1 Candidatus Woesearchaeota archaeon
TGCAGCAAATTTACACAAAGAATCGATAGGGGGTTAGCCTTCGGCAACCTTTAACAATACACGGGATTCTCTGCGACTAGGTTCGCGTAAATCTCCTGACATCGCGGTAAGAGCGCCTGACTTCGTGATTTAACTGCCTGCATCCTGACGCGGCGCGGGTGTTCAGTAGAACTCATGCGTAGCTTTCTTGATTATTATACTTGCTAATGTGCCTAGTATAAATACTCCTGCCAGCGCGCCTCCCATGTAAAGCCAGTGTATCGGAAGCAGCGTAGTCGTCTTGAAGAACACGCTGAGCGGAGTGTAGATCACAAGAAGCTGGAGCGAAAGTGATGTCAGTACAGCCATGATAAGCCACTTGTTCGACCAAATACCTGTATGGTAAGATGAACGTATCATCTGGAGCCGGACCACCTCTAACAGGACCAAGGTCATGAACGCCATTGTCCTGCCCATCTCCACGCTCTGCTGGAGCCCGATATAATAAACCACAAGAGTCGCTACGCATATGAGCGCACCCATAGTGAATATGTTTGCAGACATACCCTTAGACCTTATACTATCTACTAATTTCCTCGGCGGCCTCTGCATCGCATCCTTCGATACCGGATCGACACCCAACGCCACTGCAGGAAACCCATCTGTCACAAGATTTATCCATAGCAGCTGGACAGCTATGAGCGGAAGCGGCAGGCCAAGAAGCATGCCTATGAAAATGATCAGGACCTCACCCATGTTGCAGGAGAGGAGGTAATTCACGAACTTCCTTATGTTGTCGTAAATCCCTCTTCCCTCCTCAACTGCATTGACAATGGACGTGAAGTTATCATCAGTAAGGATCATCTCGCTCGCTTCCTTAGCAACATCAGTGCCTGTAATTCCCATGGCGATACCTATATCTGCCTTCTTCAATGCAGGCGCGTCATTCACTCCGTCACCTGTCATCGCGACTACATGACCCTTAGCCTTAAGAGCTGCAACGATCTTCACCTTGTGCTCTGGATTGACTCTGGCATATATTGAGATGTCATTGACTACCTTTTCAAGCTCTTCATCGCTCATCTTCTCAAGGTCTGCACCAGTCATTGCCTTGCCATCGATGCCAAGCTCCTTACCAATAGCCTCAGCAGTGGTCTTCAGATCACCAGTCACCATCACAACCTTTATGCCGGCCTGTTTGCACTTAGCTATTGATTCCTTCACCTCTTTTCGCGGAGGATCTATCATTGCCTGCAGTCCGACAAAAACAAGATTATTCTCCCAGGTCTTCTTGTCTTCACTCTTCTTCAACTCTTTGAATGCGAAGCCCAGCACACGGAGTGCACCTTTTGCGTATTCCTCATTCTTATTGAGTATCTGTTTCTTTGTCTTAGGTGTAAGAGCGGTTATCCTGCCGTTCATCCACACCTTATTGCAGTGGTTGAGGAGGATGTCAGGCGCACCCTTGACATAAGCAAATGTCTTGCCTTCTATCTTATGCACAGTGGTCATCCGCTTGCGCTCAGAATCAAAAGGGATCTCATCCACTCTCGGGTACTTCTTCTCAAGCGCTGACTTGTCGAGCCCTGCCTTCAAGGCAGATGTTATCAGGCAGCCCTCTGTAGGGTCACCCATAACAGACCATTTATCCCTGTCAAGCTTAGCATCATTGTTCAATGCACCTATCTTAAGTATCATGTCGAGCTCAGACTTGTCGACAGAGAACTTGCCCTCGGGCCTGTAGCCAGAGCCCTCCACCTTGACATCCTTGCCATTCGCGAATATGCGCTTCACAGTCATCTCATTATGTGTAAGGGTGCCTGTCTTGTCAGAACATATAACAGTCGTGCAGCCAAGGGTCTCAACACTGGGCAGATGCCTCACAAGGGCATTGCGCTTCACCATGCGGCGCACACCCAGTGAAAGCGAGATCGTCACAACTGCAGGAAGACCTTCAGGAATTGCAGCCACTGCAAGCGCCACAGCAGCAAAGAACATCTCAAGCACAGAACCATCACGCAGAAACGTGCCTGTCAAAAAAACTATACCACATATCGCGAGAACAAGTATGCCCAGCCACTTGCCAAGCCTTGCAAGCTGGTTCTGCAAAGGAGTGGGCTCCAACTTTGTCGTCTGGATCATGTGGGCTATATTACCTATCTGCGTCTCCATGCCTGTGCTGCAAACCACTGCCTTTCCATGACCCCTTGTTATTATCGTGCTGGAGAATACCATGTTTATCTGGTCAGCGACACCTACATCTTTATCGATATCAACTACTGACTTAGACACAGGATTAGACTCGCCTGTAAGCGCAGCCTCCTGGGTCTCAAGATTGCTTGATTCAATCAGACGGGAATCAGCAGGTATCTTCTCTCCGGTCTCCAGCATTATTATATCTCCGGGCACCACCTCTGCAGCATCTATCTTCTTCTGGACTCCATCTCGAATGACAAGAGCCTTCAGGCCAGCCATCTTCTTCAATGCCTCTATCGCCTTCTCTGCCCTGAACTCCTGGAAAAAACCGAGAAACGAATTCAATATCAGTATAACAGCTATGACAATAGCATCTATAGCCTCACCTATGAACACAGATACGACCACTGCACCTATCAGGATCCATATCACAGGAGAATTGAACTGGTCAATCAGCATCTGCCACCAGGACTCTCCAGGCGCCTCCTTCAATTCATTCCGCCCATACTTCTGCAGGCGACGGGCCGCCTCTTCAGAAGAAATCCCTTTATCCGCTGTGCTGAACTGGACAAAGAGCTCATCCATATTTGTCTTGTAGCATTCCATCTTTGGACCTTTATCCCCCTGAAGCAAGCGCCGCATCAAGGTTCGCCTTCACCACCCTGTACCTAAGCACACTGCTAAGCAGAGACTCTTCCGGCACCGGATGGTACAGAGAACCCATAGCATAAGGGTCTATTGTCTCCTCCACATTCAATGTGATGGTGTTGAAGACAAAAACCATAAGATCCCTGAATATAATCGTGTGATAGATGACATTGTAGAACTGCCTGCTGAACCTTGACCTGCCTGGCTTTAACAAAGACATCTCAGGACGATACCCTAGATTAAACTCAAGAAGCTGCCCATCCTCGACAAGGCCTGAATACGAATCAAAAGANNCTTATGCCCTCAGTAATGATAGTTACCCGGGAAACCTCAAACCGGTTACTTGAAAGCTCTGTGAAATAGCTGTCAGAGACATAAGAGGAGTACCTGCGAGACGAGACCTCAATCCGCTGCTTAAGCGCTGCAGCATCCTCTTCTGTCTGATCTGCAATCATGACAACATCCTTTGCCACTTCCAGTTCGCCTAAAACAGGAGCACCCGCAAATGCAGGCGTCGCACCGATATCCTGCTTTACAGATTCAAGTTCAGCCGTGATCCTATTGAATGAATCATCATACCCTTGCTTCTCGCTGATGATCAGCTGGACAGCTGTCAGGAAGTATGCCAAAAGGATAATTTTTATGAACACAACCACGTAAACAAGGCTGTGGGCAAGACCTTTCTGGATGTCCCTCTTGATGTGCTTCCTGTCGAAGAAACGCAGATAGAGGAACTTTGTAAGGAAAAAATAGACCAGGAGCGCAGGCAGGAACCATACAGATAACAGGAACATCATACCTACGAACGAATCACCCAGGACAAGCCAGGGCAGGACGTATGCCACCAGTGACGCTGCTGTGAAAGCTATGATATGCGAATATAAAATGACCAGAAAAGTCCTTGAGAATGACCTGTGGATCTCTCCTGAAAATTCACTTTTTCCGTGATAGAAATAAAGGATGCATGCTATCAAAAAACACAATGCGTATATTATGCAGACAAACAGGCTCAGAAGGTCGTCGAATATCCAATAAAACGCGTAAAGGAATATGATGATAGAACCTAGAGCTGGGACTGTCTTCGCCAAAGCGTGCTGTCCCTTGTGCATCTGATGGGCCCACCACCACAGGAATATACCGAAGACCAGATAGAACCCGAATGTCTCGATGCTGCCGAACATGAAAGCAAGCGCAGCAACGCAGATCAGGGTCGAGAAGAAATATGTGCTCAAAGGAGCCAGCTTACTTCCCTGAAAGAAAGACTTTTTCAGCACCTTCTCCTCTTCCTCAACCTTCATCTCCAGAGGCGTTATTGACACAGACGGAGGAGGAGTGGGTTTTACCTCTTCAAGCGCAGCCTTATACATCTCTATGCTCTCATCCACCTCGCTGACAGATTTCTTCGCGCGGGGTACAGGTCTTGATTTTTTCTTCTTTGAAATATGTCTCTTTGTCCTGACCTTCTTTGAAGCGGATTGCTTTGGCTTCAGCTTCTTTGAGTTTGAGGAAGATGATCTATCGGGTTTTCTCTTTACTTTTTTCTGCTTAGACTTAGGCATTTTTGCGCCGAGCTTCTGCTTTTTCTTCTTTACTTTGGTTTTTGAACTTTTTTTGTTTTTCTTCGCCATCTTTATATCCTAATTTTCCACCCTGAACGTAATTCTGTTCGCCTCTTCGGAGCGCGCATCCCTTTCATCCAGGGAATCCTGGATAATGCTGTACCTTATCGCACTGCTGATAGGCAGCAGATCAGCACCCCTATTCATGTAAAGATGCTCCACAACAGAAGGCGTGTCAGCCTCCTTGTTGACAAAGACCATAACATTCACCAATAGCTTTGTCATCTGCCTGAAAATCTCTGTATGCCTCAGGACAAGAGACATCTGCCTGCTGAATATGGAATCTGAACCATATATGAAATCAAGTCCTGACTCCTCTGCAAAAATGAAGAACAGACCGTTGCTCTCAAAATAATCATATGTCGCAAGCGGGTCGTTGACCTCTGCCAGGGTGTCCATCATATCCGGGTCCTGAGATGCAGGGACAAACCTTTGCTCAACATCAGCTTTGATCCTTTCTGTCTTGCTCTCAAGAGAACCTATATCCAGGTCCTTGCTTCCTTCGTATTTAAGGACTATATTCTCCTTTACTGCGGCCAGTTCGCTCTGCAGCACCACAAACCGCACGATATTGAATGCAGCATCACCAATCTCTGAAAAATACGAATCATCAAGTATCTCTCCGAATGAAATCATTTTCTCTTCTGCCATGTTCTTCTCAAGAGAGACCTCGTCACCCAGATTGGATGTAAATGCTTCGACGTCCTTGACCACTATCAGCCCAGACATATCATCAGGCATGTCAGTCATAGAATTCTCGACATTGGATACGCCCAATATAGCCATGTCAAGTCCAGCACCATATATCTCTGACCGTGAATTGTAGAAGCTTACAGCAAACAATGAGTAGATGCACATGAGAAGTATGATGAAAACAAGCGTGTATGTAATCGTGTACCTGAGGCTCTTAAGCAGGTCTGCAACAATGTGCTTCCTGTCAAAGAAATATGTGTAGAAGAACTTTGAAGCAAAGAAGAACACAAACGCTATCGGCAATATGTAGATGAATATCAGCTCAGGTATGCTCACAAATGCATTGCCCAACACAAGGTATGGGAGTATGCATGCAAGGATGACTGCAAGTGTGATCGCTATGATCCTCGAATATGTCACCTGCCACATAATCTTAAGAGGGGTGTGCACCTTCTTGTGGTAGTAGTATATTATAATTGTCGAGATTGCAGACACAGTGTAGACTGTAAGCAGAATCCATGACAATATGTCCCTGAATGCCATTATCGTTATCAATATCGGAAGGAAAAATATGCCGAGTATGGTTATCGTGTCATGGGGCCTATGGTGCTGCCTCATGAAATGCGCAAACGCAAGCGCTGCA
>DUGW01000160.1 GCA_013331125.1 Candidatus Woesearchaeota archaeon
GAGGTCTCCTGGCTGGAAACCTACCTCTCTTTTCCTTCCGCCCATTATCTCGTGTGGTTTGAACAGCACCATCCTGTCATGGAATCCTGATTTGTCATTGTCTTCAGCCATCCCTCTCTGTGCCCTGTACTGTTTGTCGTATACCAGTATCTGGTCGACGGCGGCTGCATATGCGAGTATCGTCTTTCCTGACCCTTGCTGTCCGACGAGGAATATGAGCGGTACGTCCGTGAGGTTCATGAGTCCGTACCTCATCACGAGGTATTGCTCCATGTTCAATGGTCTTATGCCCAGCAGTGTGTCCATCTGTGCTGTTCCCATCTTCAGTTTCATGCTGTACTCCTTGTCTTGCAGGAGTCTGAGGACGACATTGTCTATGCCTGTGACCCTTGTCCCGGACTTTGACCTTTGGAGTTCTCCTGTTATCCTTCCATATACATATGATCTTTTTGACGGGTCTACGAATCTTACGAACTGGTTGTTGAAAAGATGTTTCATCCATTCTTTCTGCAGTGCCTCTTCGACAGTCCCTATCGGGACCTCGCGGCTTCTCCCGTACAGCTCTGCAAGCAGTTCTGGTGTCCCTTCTATTATCCCCTGGTTGACTATGTCTTCATTGACGACCATGAAATGCGGTTCCTGCACCTCTATGCCTCTTGACCCGTATTTTGTGTGGTACCTGTCGACGGTGGTCAGTATTATCGGGCCTTTTTCGGCTCTCCAGATGTCTTCTACCCTGTCTATCAGGCGTGATACCTTGAATACATCTGAGCTGAAATTTGCATAATCGATGTATGCTATGTCGAGGCCGTCATTCACTCTGTATATTGTTATCCCTTTTGTAGGCTCCTGGTTCTGGCCGACATGGTCTTGTGACATCTCTTGCCTTGCCTCGGAGTCAGCGAGCTTCACACCCTTCAGATTTTTCAGGAACCTGTTCACCTGTTTTCCTCCTTCCATCCCCCAGGTGTTCCCTGTCTTTGTGTCTGGGTCCAGCTCTTTTCCGAACATGCTTGGGAATACCAGCAGGTTTCTCTGTCCTTCCTCTTTTGCCTGGAGTTCTTCGAACACTTCCGGCCCTGCAAGTAGGTATATGTCTGTGAACGGGAAGTATATTGAGTGATAGCTCATCTTCGCGCGCCTCCGAAGATCTCTCTTATCGCATCGTAATCGGCGTTGAACCTGCTCTCTTTCCTCCTGCGTGGCCCTTTCTCTTCTACGTATGTCCTGAGTGAGTTGCCCACCCTTCTTAGTTTGTCCTGGTGGTTGCCTCTTGTCTCGACGAGGTATTTCAGGACCTCTTTGAGTAGTTGCGATCTTATCATTGGTTGTTCTGCAGTCACTACAGGCAGTACGCTAGAGCTTTCCACCCTGCCTTTTTTCAGGTATTTTGCTATCTCGCCGTCTACTCTTGGCATGTATTCGCATAGTGTCGGGAAGCTTCCTTGTCTTCCGCATTTGGTTATTGTCTCTTCNNAGTCTACATGTGGCTCTAGCTGTCTCAGAAGCGTGTATAATTGTATTAGTTCAGGTTTTTGGTTTCTCATTTTCTCCTTGTTTCTTCTGTTCCTAGGGTGTTTCCGGGTCTTTTATTAACATTCTCTCGTCACTATCTATTGACGAAATATGTTTTTGAATGCTGTTTAAAAATGATGTTTGGTTATGCAGGTCCTGTGGTATTTTTTCATGCAGAGTATATTATCCTCAACGGCCCTTCCTCTTTTGTCGCAAGGTAGGTGAACAGGATGTTCTTGGTCGGTGCTCTGATCATCACTCCTCTCTTGTCCTTGTCGTATGATATCCTGAGGTCTGCCGGCAGTATGTTTGCTCCGCTCAGCAGTTCTGTGATGTCGGCTGCCTTTCCTCCCCATCTCAGCAGTATGCTTTCGTGCATCCCTGTGATGTATGCCAGNNTATGCCAGCTCTCTTGATCCTTCCTCTCCCTGCACGACGGTGAATGCCCTGAATCCTCTCATCTCTGTCGCATCTTCTGGTGTGATGCTGTGGCTTCCTATTATGAAATACTCGTCAGGTCTTGCGTCGTACCTTCCTCTGCTTGCGACATAGAATGGCCCGTGTGAGGTTATCTCAAAGTCGATGAAGTGGTGCTGTACTCTGCTGAATGCCGGATTCAACAATGCGCTCATGTGATGTTCTCTTCCTATCACTGGTCCTTTGTGTTCTCCGTGCACCAGGTAGTGCTTCCCTCTCTTCTCTGCTATGAACGCAGGTTTCCTTCCCACAAGTGTCAGGACTGCTATCGAGTCGCTGTCCAGGAATTGCCCTCCTGTAAGCTTGTCTATCTGGGCCCCTGACATCTCGCATAATGCCTTTTCCATCTCTGATGGTGCCAGCTCGTCTGCGTTCCTGAACACGAACCTGTCTCTGGGACTTTCATCAGTTGTCTCGTATCTCTTGGGCTGCCCCACCATATTGATGCTTCCCCTCTCTTCAGCCTTGTGCCTGCCTGCCCAATAAAGTCTGCCAGAATACTGTCTTAACTCCTCGTGTGTAAGTCCGAATATCTTCTCTTCCATGTCTGCCCCAACACCTTCTTTTATATCAAGTTGCGCAGGTGCAACTTGATTATTAGCAAGTTGCTAAAATCATTGATTTTCTTTTGCAACTTGC
Organism: Candidatus Woesearchaeota archaeon; assembly: GCA_013331125.1. Next base: position 2,632 of record DUGW01000160.1, read on the forward strand.
TATAGAATTATGATATTAGTGGCCGACCTGTATTTTTAAACCTTATCAATCATTAATAAATAGAATCAGGAAAAAAGTGAAAAGATTAGGGGAACACTCTTTCACCCCTCTCCATCCTATCATCCTTCTATCTTTGGTATCACTGTGATGAAGAGCTTCTTCACCTTGTCTGCATTCTCTTTCATCCTTGCGAGTATCATCTCGAATGTCACTGATTCTTCCCCTTCTTTCCAGCAGTCGTAGTCTGTGCTCATGGCTATTGATTGGTATGGTATCCCTGCCTCGTTTGCCAGGAACACCTCTGGGCATGTGCTCATGTTTATTATGTCTGCTCCCCATTGCCTGAACATGTGCGACTCTGCCTTTGTGCTGAACCTTGGTCCTTCTATCGTCACGACTGTGCCTTTTGCGTGGTTTTTATACCCCAGGCTGTCAGCCGTAGATGCCAGCAGCCTGCGCAGTCCTGCGTCGAATGGTTCTGCCATCGGTGTATGCACCACCTTGTTCCCGTCGTAGAATGTCATCTTCCTCTGTTTTGTGAAGTCTATCGCTGAGTCCGGGAACACCAGGTGTCCTGGTTTCATCTCCTCGCGCAGTGACCCAACTGCTGTCGCTGCTAGTATGTGTGTGCATCCTGCGTCTTTCAGTGCCTGTATGTTCGCCCTGAAATTCACCTGTGATGGCGGTATGCTGTGGTCCTTGCCATGCCTTGCGAGGATGACTACAGGAACTCCTGCTATCTCTCCTGTCGTCAGCACTGAGCTTGGCTTCCCCCACTTCGTCTCTACAGCCACCTCTTTGGCATCCTTCAGTATCTTAGGATCGTCCAGTCCACTTCCCCCGATTATCCCTATCTTGACCATAAGTAATCACCCCAGAGAACACCGTTTTCCTATTGTTTTAAATATCTTTTGCCTTACCATCAGTTCATGGCCGAACCAAGATGTCCTTATTTCAACCGCTGTGGCGGATGCTCTTTCCAGAACGTGGACTACCAGACCCAGCTGGATAACAAGAAGCAGCAGCTTGTCCACGCGATCCGCGCAGACATCGATCCGGATCTCAAAGACATTGATGTCAAGGTCTTCTCTGGCGAGCCTTACGATTACCGTAACCGTATGGATTTCATCTTCCATGCGAATGGTCTTGGTTTCCGTGAGAAGGGCCGGTGGCAGAATATCATCGACATAAAGGAGTGTCCTATCTCTGACCAGCGTCTTAACCTTCTCCTTGCTGAGGTCAGGGATTTCTTCAGGGAGCCTGATGCTTTCCATGTGAAGAAGCACAGTGGGACTTTCCGTTATGCA
>DUGW01000018.1 GCA_013331125.1 Candidatus Woesearchaeota archaeon
TCTGGGGCTGTTTTTCTGATGGGTAAAGGAAAGCTTTAAAAAGGTCAGATGCCTGGATTCCTGATAATGAAAGAGGTGAACAGACGGTTCTACCTAGATTTAGATAGTTGAGATAGTGTCAGCTTTGCTGGCTGATCTCTCTGGCTCAACTGGACCGACTGTCAGAAAACATGGCAAAGATAGGTGCATTGAAAAAGCTCCTTGGACTCAAGGGTGAAAGCTGGTTCTGGAACATCTACTTCAAGATAGAGAAGCACATGTCATTGATGAGATTCATCACGTTCATGATACTCCTGCTTCTTGCCATAGCGATGGTGCTTTTCGCGAACCTGGAGATAATGCCGAGGGAGGATTTTCAGGAGTTCACGCAAGGAAAGGACGCAAATGCATATTTCCTTTCAGCGTACTGGGTGATAACCACGCTCACCACTGTAGGATACGGTGACATAACACCGGTATCTTTCGCGGGCAGGCTTGTGGGCATGATAGTGATGCTGCTAGGAATCACATTCGTCTCGATGCTGATCTCACAGCTGACAAGCAGGATAGTCGCAGCCAACCTGGGGAGCATGTTCGGCATAGCAAGGGCGAGGAAGAGGATAGACCTTGTCATATGCGGATGGAACCCGACGACAGAAGCCACGCTTGAAGAGCTGAGGAATGGAGATATGGAGATAGTCCTCGTAGACAAGAAGAACGTCTCAGAATCGGCGAAGGCAAACAACGTGATGTTCGTCATGGGCGACCCGACAAAACCAGATGTCCTGGAGAAGGCGAATGTCAGGCATGCCAAGAACCTTGTCCTGGCACTGGACGCGGATTCAGAGACACTCCTGGCCACGCACGTGATACGCGAACTCAACCCATACATCAACCTCATAGTCAAGATAAACAACCACGAGCATGTCGAACTCGCGAAGAGAGCGGGCGCAGACCATGTCGTGAGCCCAAGCTCGATAGGAGGAAGACTTCTGTCGATAGTGGCAGACGAGCCTCATGTCGTGGAATGGGTCACAGAGGCCACGACCATGAGAAGAGGAGTCACGCTCGTCGAGTATGATATAGGCCCAGAGTCCCCTTATGTGGACAAGACGATCGGCCAGATACGGGAAGCGATGGTCGGAAAGGCAAAGATACTGGGGATAGAGACCTCTGCAGGTTTCGAGAGGATACCCAGCGACGACACAAAGATAGAGACAGGAGCAAAGCTGATAGCGATAGCAAAGAAGGGAGCATGATATGACCTTATCCACAAACACCAGGCACGCAGTTGTCATCACAATACTCATGGTGCTGATGGCCACGCCTGTGCTCGCCTACCATCCTGATGCATTCATCTTCGTGATGGGACTATCATTCATCGCATTCCTGGTCAAACTCGGGCTTGCCATGTGGGTCTATCTCAGGAACCCCTCAGCCAAAGTCAACAGATACTTCGGCATAGTGTTCGTCGGGCAGGCAGTCTGGGACCTCGGCAAGTTCATGATGTGGCAGATCGATGATCCTGCAAAAGCCCTGATATGGTCAAAGGTCTCATATACAGGATACATCATATCGCTGTTCTTCTTCCTTCTGTTCATATGGGCATACCTGAAGAAGAAAAATCTTGTCAACAGCACAAAAGCCGGCCAGGCCATATTCTTCACTGTATTGATTGCATTGATCGTCCTGCTATGGTCGACAGGCATGGTGATCGAAGGGCTTGCCCCAAGGCCAGAGTTCGCAGAGAGCGGAAAGGCGATGTGGGCATATGCTTATGGGCCTGTATACAATTATTTCTTCCTCTGGTTCCAGATACTCCCATTCCTGTACGGACTCTTCCTGTTCGCGCTGAAATACTTCAGCACAAAGCTCGAAGACAAGAAGAAACAGGTATTGTACGTCATGATAGGAAGCTCGTTCCCGATAATAATCGGAATACCGACAGGCATAATCCTCCCTGCATTAGGGATAGTGCTGCCGCCCCACAACAACCTGCTCACATTGATCATGACCATATTCATAACTGTAGGCATAGTCAAGTACAAGTTCCTGGCAATACAGCCTATAGGCGAGCAGGCACCAAGAAGGAAGATATCAGAAGATATACTCAGAGAGTTCCGTATGGACCATTCAAACTACTACATGATAAGACACAAGGACAGCGAAGAGATATCGTACAAGATGCTGCTCAACTACCTGGCCCAGGACCATTACGGCCTCATAATAACTGCCAAGCATCCTGAGAAGATAAGGACTTCGCACGGTGTCAAGACGACACCCATAGTCTGGATAACAGATTCAGAGACAGAACACCTTTCAGTCGATCCAGTGGACATAGAGCAGATGTACGAGACAGTCAGGATCTTCTGCCAGAAGGTGAAGAACCCCTTCGTCATGATAGACGGCATCGATTATCTCATCCACCACAACAATTTCCATAAGATACTATATCTCGTCGAAGAGATGAAGGCAGCGATAGAGAAGAGCGGAGGCGTCCTCATAATCCCAGAAGGCAAGCTAGAGCTGGAGCCCAACCAGGAGAGGATGATATACAAAGAGCTGACACTGCTGCCTTACTCAAAGTCTGACCTCAAGGCAAGAGAGGGCGGACTCAGAGGTTTGGCCAAGAAATTCAAGACATTCAAGCACATAATACTCGGGTTCACACCAGTCACAGAATCACTGCTAGCAGAGCTGGAGAAAGAGGGCATAAAGCCGACAATTGTCACGACAGAGAAGATCCACCACCACATACCTAAAGAGCGACTCAAGGTGGTGACAGGAAACCCCCTCAGCAAGAGCATGCTCATAAAGGCAGGCGTTCTCAAGTCCAACACCCTCGTGATGATAACCATGCAGGAAGATTCTGAAGCGATACTCGCCATAAACAAGGTGCGCCAGCTGTCAGAGACCATCATGGTCGTGACGAACATAAACAACAAGGACTTCAATCCTATAGCACTCAAAGCAGGAGCCAATTATGTCGTGCCGAGCTCAAGCATCGGAGGACGGTTGATAAGCCTGACATTATGCGCGCCTAACGCAGTGCGCTGGGTGATGGATGCCACCACCCTGTCAAATAAGGCGATAGAGCTCGTAGATGTCACTGTCGGCAAGAAGGACTTCTTCACCAAGAAGACAGTCAAGAAGGCAGATGACACACTCGGAAAGGCAGCCAACATCGTCGCTGTCGAGAATGAGAAAGGACTACATAAGATACCTGATGATTCCTACGAGCTCAAGGAAGGTGACAAGCTAGTCCTCATAGCAAACCTCAACCTGATAAACAAGAAGACTCCTGAGGATATAAGGAAGGCCCTGGCTGCCGGGAGGTTCAAGACAAGATGACAAGAAAAAAGGCAGAAGTGAAGCACCACCCGTCCCCTGCTCATGACAATCCAGTACAGGAATCCATATACACGCCTTCACGCGCTCCAGGAAGCGCGTTCTTGCTGGTCACTTTCATCGTCCTTGTAGGTATAACCGGGACAATATTCTTATCAAGATTCTTCATGATATTCGCGAACATATTCTGGATACAATACACAGCAGTGCTCAGTTATCTGCAGTTCAGGCACGGGACAAAGTACCCAAATAAGAACATACTCGATTATCTCCTGAATCCCCAGGTGAGATTCTTCGCATTCGGATTCCTCGGAATGATGGGGCTGATGGGAGCTTTGACCTACCGTCTCTGGGTAGGGCATATAGTCCTTGTCGCCTGGTGGCTGTTCTCACTGAACTTCTACCTCTATTTCAGGGACTTCAAGAAATACGGATGAACAAAGGCCTCAACGACCCTTCTGTGCCTGGCGGTATTGATAGTACAATTCCAAAGCATGATTATGGTCAAAGGCAAGAGACATCTTGACTGCCTTCTCAAGCGGGAAATACCTTGCGTCCATCACATTCCTGCAGAGAGGTATAGGTATCCCTTCAAGAATGCCTTCATAGAACAATGTCAGTGTAGGACCATGCCTGTCTGAATAAAGGGCAGTGAAGAACTTGGGACCCTTGAAAAGACAGCCAACATCACCTTCTACCTCGCCGACAATGGCTTCAAGAGGATCAGAGGTGAACCTCCATGCTCCGACACCAGAGGGCAGAGCCCATTCAAGAGCATAAGGTTCCCTGCCACGCAATGTAAGGAGGACATCATCTTCCTGCATAGCGATCGCCGCTGTGACCAATAATGGTTGTGCCATATCATCAGGGGTCAATCGTCAGAATAAAAAACTATCTGTGGGCTTAAATAGGCAGTTTAAAAACAGGACTGGAATTGGGGTCTTTCCTTCATCTCCTGAAAAAGCTCCTGATGAGCACAAGGACAGGGAATATCTCAAGCCTGCCGAATATCATAGCGACCATAAGGATGACCTTGCCAAGCGCAGGGACAGAGGCAAGCGAAGTCGTCTGGAGACCGACAGTCCCAAGGGCAGATATCATCTGGAACGAAGAATCGAGGAACGAATAGCCGAAAAGAAGGAAGACGATGGTGCCCACAAGGATGATAAGGAAATAACAGAAGACAAAGACGCCTATTATCAGGACATTGCTCTCATCAACCTGCTTGTCCTGGATCCTGAAAGGGATTATGGCTTTCCTAGGCGAGGAGAGCTTCTTAAGTATCCAGGGGATCGACTTGACCAGCGTGTATATCCTGAAGACCTTTATTCCGCCGGCAGTGCTGGCCACGCAGCCACCGACGAGCATACCCACCATTATCACCAATATGAAAAGCTGCGGGAGAAGGGCGATCGTGGTCATGGAATAACCGGTGGTCGTGAATGCAGAGACCAGCTCAAAGATGACAGTCTTGAGGTCAGGGTAAGCAAACAGGACGAGCACTATGCTCAAGCCCAGGAAAAGGAGGAAAAGATTCTTCTCAAGAGTCTTCAGGAAATCCTTGAACTTCAGCTGGACCAGCTTGTTATGAGAGATGAAAGATATGGCCCCGAGGACCATCAGACCACAGAGGACCCATAGCTGTGAATCATTAGTATAGAACGTGTCGCTGACAGTGAACCCGCCTGTAGAAAGGCTGGTGAAAGTCATGGCAATGCTGTCAAACAGTCTCATGCCTGCGGCGTACAGGAAAAGTGTCCCAGCAACAGTGTATGAAAGGTAGATGATGAAGATGCTCCTTGTCGTGTTCTTCATGCCGGTCTCTGCCTTCTCGGTGAAGCCCTGGGCCTGATAGAGAGCAGAGGTGGTAGACATGTGCTCCTCAGCCTCAGTGAGTTTCGAGAAGGCATGCGCCCTCAGACGCGAGAAGATGAAAAGGAAGACCATGATTATACCGATACCGCCAAGCCACTGGGTCAAAGCGCGCCACATAAGAAGACTCTTCGGAAGCCCATCGAGAGAATCGTAGAGAGTCATGCCTGTAGTCGTGAAACCCGAGACAGACTCAAAAGTCGCGTCAATGAAACTGTAATCAAAGCTCGGCAAGAAGGATATCGCGCCGAAGACAGGAAGGATTATGAATGACAGGGCCACAAGCATAAGGCCTCCAGTGAGGTCAAGGGCAGGTTCGTGCTCCTTGGCACGCGTGAGATACCAAAGCCCGAGGCCAAAGAAAAATGAAACTCCTGCAGAGATGATGAATGATATGAATGGTTCGTCATAGACAAGAGCAGTGATGACAGGGATCACCCTGAAAAACGCAGAGATCATGAGAAGATAGGCAAGATACCTCAATACTTTCATTTTCCCCGGATGATCCTGAGGACATCCAGCACCTCTTTTGTCTTGACAGAGACCAGGATCACATCGCCTGCCTCAAGAGGTCCATCATCAGGCAGAGAAATACTTCCTTTGCGCGACACGCCGGCGATGATGCCGCCATCAATCTTAGGAGGCCTGCCCACAAGAGGGCTCTTTTCAGAGACGCTTTCCTGGATCAGTTCCATGTCGCCCCATTGCATGAGGACATTCTCATCACCGAACCTGTGAAGCGCCTGCTTTATGGCAGTGATGTTAGTCCCGACCACTGAGACGATCGATGAGACCCCTGCTTTCGTGAACAACTCCTCATTCTTTGGAGAGTTGACGATCGTGATTATCTTCTTGACATTCTCATTCTTGGCGATCTCGCAGACCATAAGGTTGGTGCTGTCTTCCCTGGTGGTCGCGATTATGGCATCCATCTTCGCAAGCCCTGCTTCATCCAATACTGAGACATCAGTGCCATCACCATGGATGACAAGGGCCTGGGTCTTGTTGGCTATGTTCTTTGCCTTCTCCTCATCTTTCTCCATGATGGTCATGTCAAACTCTTCACCAAGGAGATTAGCAAGGTCAAGACCGGTCTCACTTCCGCCGATTATCATTATTTTCATGACCAGAAAATAAGGTTACTGATATATAAAAGTATTGCCGAAGCCTGGGCGCTCAGCGTCTCTTACCCATGCTCTTTCCCTTGCCTTTAGCTTTCTGCGCAGCCTTCTTGCCGCCGTTAGCTGTAGGCAGCGAAGGTATGTGTGCAGTGGACACCTCGACAGTGGTCTTGGCCTCCACCTGGATGAAGAACTTAGAGAACTTAGCGACCACGGTAGATGCGATTATCGAGTAAATTATGAAGATTATGCCGTAATCAAGCACCCTGTCAAGTGAAGGGATGCTGAATGTCGAGAGGAGGAAGATGACGACCGCAGTAGCGATGCCTTTAGGGGCATTTATCGTCATGAAAGCCTTCTCTTTCCAGGAATACCTGTTCCAGAAAGTCACTTCGAGGGCTGCAAGACGGATGAGAAGATAAGCAGCGAAAAGGACCATCGACTTGAGCAGGAACATCATGCTGAAATCGATCTGGATTATCAGGCCTATGAGTATGAAGACCAACACCTGGAAGAATGAAGAGAATATAGATATGAACGAACCAAGCACCTGCTTATGGACTATGTAAAGGTTGCCGAAGATGACTGCCATGGTAGTGACTGCAAGTACGCCATTGCCTCCAAGATGCTCTGCCAAGACATAGGTGAGAAGAGCGGCGGCGACCACTGCGATCGGACTTAGCTTCTCCTCGTAGAACCGGCTCATGACCTTGAACACAAGAAGGCCCACGACGACGCCAGTTCCGACACCGGTTATTATCTGCTGGAGGAACGGGATCAGCTGCGGCGCGACAGCCGTCCATGTCATCTCTTTCATCTCCTGGAAAAGATCTATTATTATGAAAGGGACAAGGACTATGATGGGTGTGTTTATGATTGATTCTATCTCGAGGAAATCCACTATCTTGCTCTTGGCGCCGCCAAGCACAGCGATAGCGATGTCAGGAGAGGTGCCTGCCATGCAGGCGGCGAATATCAGAGAGACAAAGACAGAAGCGCCTGTGAGGAAATTGGTCGCGATAGTGAACAAGGCAAGTGTGAAGAACATGAAGAACAAGGTCAGTTTGATGGCCCCGCCAAAGTGCATGCCTATGTCCTTCAGCTTGAACTTCGATGATGCGTCAAAGACGACAAGGATGAGCGTGAGAACGCCAAGAGCGAGAGTTATCTCCTGAGGGATGTGGAAGATGGGCGTGCCATCGATGCGGATGAACCTGAGGCCTATGCCTGAAAATATCAGGAAAAGGACAGCAGAAAGCTTGAGCCTGGCAGATATTATGGAACAGAGAAGTCCGATAAGGAGCAGTCCTCCAAGACCTGTCAGGTAGATAAGGGCAGTGTCTGCCATTTACTCAGTTCACCTCTTTTATTGACCTTCAGTGTAATGAATATTTAAATGATTTGCTTTAAATAAGGGCTTTTGACTCATTTCTTTGCCGGGTTGCCGCGCTCGCATGGAATGGCCTGCCGCTGTATCCTGCCCAACTGCGACAACTGCAAACTCGGTTGACAAGTTGCCTAAGGAGGGCACTCNNCGAGCCGCGGAAGCTCGCTAGGCGGCAACCCATTTAATCGGGTTCGGCCCTTTGGAACAAGGCTTGATCCTCTGCTTTGTATTGCATTACACCTGGCAGCCTTCGTCTGTGCAGACTATGCTGCCGCTGCTCTTGCAGGTACACTCAGTACAGCCGTCATCAGCAGTCCAGGTCTCGCCAGCACGATGGCCAGGGCATTCGAAGTCCTGCGAGTCTGTCTCGCAGCGATAGCCTGTTATCTCATTGTAGATATTGTATGAAGCTATGAGCCTTCCATCACAGTCAGGTTTCTCGATATCATCAGAGGCTGTGACCTTTGGTCCTTCAGCCTCTTCTGCTGCAGGTTTCTCTGATGGGCTGGCTTTCTCTTCCGGCCCTGAATCACTGATGGTCACCTGATCATCTTCGACAGGGACTTCAGGGACCTCCTGCGGCCCCAGGGCTACAGTCTTCCTTTCAGGAGCAAGCTTAGGCGTCTGCCAGCAGCCTGCTATCATCATTGCCGATACAAGCATGATGCTTGTCAAAACATATATCATCATATTCTTCTTCATTCGCATCAACCCAGTAGTTCATCTATATTCTTCTTCTTTTTCCTGTCTTTTTCTCCACTCTCTTTTCCTTCATCTTCATGAGCATCAACTTCTCGGGAGACTTCCTGGCCAGGCATCTCATTTTCTTCCATGTCCACTTCTTCGGCGCCTTCTTCTTCCAGGTCTTCATCTTCTGACGTGTATCCTTCTACCTCTTCAACACCCTCTTCAGTTATCTCGTCAAGACTCTCTTCAGTCTCTTCGGGAACCTCTTCGTCTGTCTCTTCCGGTGTATCTTCAGGGACAGAATCTGGATCCTCTTCTTCAGGTGTTTCTTCAAGACCAGACTCTTCGATGCCTTCTTCAGACGCCTCTTCAATATAGGGCTCTTCGGCATCTCCTTCAGGTCCTTCAAGGACAGGCTCGCCTTTCTCTTCTGCTTTCTTCTGGGCGATCAGACGACGAAGGCAGACACAGAGTTCATAACCTTTCTCTTCACCTTTCCCGATAGACTCAAAATATATCCTGTTCTCAGGATTGATCTTCCTGATGAAATGACAAGTACCTTTGTGTATCCTGTTCGACTCTTTAGAGGCGATGACCTTCGACTCATCCTCGAGTTCATATTCCGGTTCTGCGGCTGTCTCTTCTGGTCTGTCAGGAGTCTCTTCAGGTTCTGGGACTGGCTCCTCGACATCTTCTGTCTCCGGCTCTATATCTTCTTCATCCTTCTGGACTTCTTCGAACTCAGCCTCGACCACTGCCGGTCCTGCCCATCCTTCACCAGGTGCGGGGATCGCTGCGGGGGCTGATACTGGCTGTTTCTCTTCACTTTCTTCATCGCCGAAAGCGCTCTTGATCTTCTCCATCAAGGCCTTCTTCCTGTCCTGGAGTTCAGCCTTCTGCTCTTCAGTGAGAGGGACGACCCTCAGATGGACCTTCTCACCTTCATCGCTATGCTTGCCGAAATCCTTCTCCATGATATCATGTTTCTCGAAAAGGATGTTGCAGTTTGAACAGAAATACCTGTAATGGTCATTGCCCTTCACATCACTGCGGCAGATAGGACAGCCGCGCTCGATGTGGAAGATGAAGTTCTTCTCATACTCTTCTATGGTCAGCTCTTTCTTCTTGGCATCCTCTTCCTCGAGTTCATCGAACTCGTCAAGGTCAAGGACCATGTCCTCATCGTCTTCGATGTCGTTCTTCTTCCAGAGCTTCATGGTGCTTTACGGTCTTTAGGTGATGGTTCCTTGTACCCCCCTTTCTTGTTCTTGAGGGTCTTAGACCGATCCACCTGACCATACCTCTTTTCTCCTTTAAAACTTTCTTTTTTCCTCTCTTTCGGAAGGTCTTTCCCATCTTTCCTTCCATGACTTTCTTTACCCTGTTTCGGGCCGAATATCCTCTTGGTTATCCGGGTCATGAAGCTGGGAGTCCTCTCAAGAGAGTTAAGGATAGGGATAAGAACCTCATCAAGGATCTCGGTCGAGAAGTGCTGTCTGAGGAGGTTGAAATTGTTCTCAGTCATCTCGTCCATCTTCTTTCTGTCAAGCATCAGCTGGTAGATGTCAGAGATCGTCTCCTTGGTGACCTTGTTGTCCATCACTATGAACCTGAAACCCCTGTCGGTTATCTCCTTTAGGTTCGGGTAGGAATTAACGATGAGAGGCTTCCTGTATGCGCAGGCCTCTATCACTGGATTGCCGAAAGCATCAGAATCATTAGGGTAGAGGACGAAGTCGGCGTGCAGGTAGGCATCGCCTATCGAGTAGAACCTGCGCTCCTTGTTCTGGTGCCTGCTGAGGAATATGCGGTCATTGGCGAAGATCACATTGACATTCAGCTTCTTGATGCGCCTGATTATCGCCTCGAAATAGTTACCCCTCTGGTACATCGGGCTGCCGGTTATTATCAGGACATTGTCCTTTTTCGTCACTTCGTTGATCTCGGAGACGATGCGGACAGACCTCTCGACAGCCTTGTTCCTCTTGACCCTGGTCGGCTGGAGGAATATGATCACGTCGTCTGGGATACCGAACTCCTTCCTGAACTCCTTGTTGTAATCATCAGGCTTTGCGAGCTTGTCGATGTCGATAGTGTTAGGGATCACCTTGGAGCTGATCTTCTTCAGGTCATTGAGCTTCTTCTTGGTCGACTCAGTGTTGGCTATGTGGACGACATGCCTTTCGATGACGGGTATCGTCTCTATTATCTTGGGGAAGTTATCGAACTTGGTGAAGTACGCATTGTCCCAGGGAAGATAATGGCATCTAGATATCGTCGGGATGTTGAGCTCTTTGATTATCTGTGAGAGGGCCATGTTAAGGGGGAGGTTCTTCATAGAGACCAGAGAGTCCTCGACTGATATCATGTCTATCTTGTTCTTGGCGAGATAAGCCTTGAGCGGGTTCTTGATCCTGGTGACAAGGTTGTTCAGGAGTATCTCTGCAGCCTTCTTCCCCTGCTTGTCAAGCTTTGTGCCGAAGACTATGGACTTCACACCCCTGATCTCAGGATGCTTGTAGTCTATCTCAGGCAGTTCAAGGTTAGGGAGATGTACAGGCTCACCGAACTTGCCGGCTATCAGGTGGACATTATAGCCTAGCTTGGAATACTTATCGATCCATTTCTCTGCCTCTACAGAAATCGCATCTACGCATCTCAGTCTTGAAGCGATGACTGCTATGTTCTTTATATCCATAAGGACTAAACCCCTCTTATGCGGTGGTATGGGTGGTTTTTAAAGGTTGCGGGCTTCATCTGCTGGAAAGGCGTTTTTTTGGCAGTTTTCCTTACTTTTGAGTGATAACTATTCGAAAGGTTTAAAAAGGGTCATGAGCTTACAAAAGGCATCGCACTATACTATATGGCTTATTCAGGCCATGTTTTTGGAGGGTCAAAATGAAGAAATTAACACTGCCAATTGTCGGATTTGCATTGGGTCTGGTCGGCGGAGCAGCAGGATGTGACGGCTGCGGAAACGACTCTGCAGGGCAGGGCAACCAGAACAATAACAACAGCAACGGGAACAACAACCAGACGACCGACTTCGAGGTCATGAGAGGAGAGTCCTGTATAAGGCAGTACACTACACTTACACATTATAACGCAAGCCTCTGTAATGAAGAGGGAGAAGAGCTTGATAGTGTGGTCGAGCAGTCAGCAGACGCGACACTCATCGCAGGCGGACTGAACTACAATGTCTGGATGAGCGATTATCCACACTCAGTCGATGGCGGATCAGTAGCAGTCCCGACAGAGATCGATGTGCTGCATTACGATGGGCAGACATTGCTCGATGCAACTTCGCTTGACATGATGCTCGACCAGCCAGTAGACCTGGCGAGGTTCACGCCTGACCCGCTGATGGGGCCACAGGAAGGTAAGTACGCAATCGTCGCGACAAACCTCAGGCAGCTTGAGCCAGAGACCTATAGGGAAGATTTCTCAGAAATGACTGAGGAATGCGGAGAGGTCAGCGGATACGTGGTCGTAGATGACGTCACAGAATGTGTCGATTACGCATTGCTTAAGTTTGATTAAGAACCTGTTTCAATATTTTCTTAATATTTTCTTTTCTTTATTCTCATCTATTGTGTGCTTGCGGTGATTATACTTTTCCATTACCTTTATAAAGAATCGATTTTCCCCTTATCTCAATCATATCCATTGATGTGGGTAGTAGCTTGCCTGAAAATGGGTATTTGAGCCTTAAATCGGCGTATGACGCTGAACTGAGGCAGAAGAACAACGGAGGCTGAATAATATGGGTTATTTAAAGTATATAAGGGATGCTTGGAAGCAGCCCAAGGCAAACATGCCAGAACTCTGGCGAGAAAGACTGATTCTCTGGAGAAAAGAGCCAGTCACAGTGAGGCTCGAAAGGCCTACACGAATAGACCGTGCACGCTCACTGGGATACAAGGCAAAGACAGGAGTCTTTGTGGTAAGACAGAGAGTGAACCGCGGAGGAAGGAAAAGGGAAGACTGGGCAGGAGGACGAAGGTCCAAGGCACAGAGAAGGTCCAAAGTCCTGGGCAAGAATTACAGACAGGTAGCAGAAGAGAGGGTGCAGAAGAAATACCTCAACTGCGAGATCCTGAACTCCTACTGGGTGGCAGAGGACGGAAGATACATGTGGTTCGAGGTCATAGTCGTAGACAGGGACCAGCCTCAGATAATCAAGGACAAACAGCTGGGCTTCATCTCAAAGCCTGCGCATAAAGGACGCGTGCACAGAGGACTGACAAGTGCAGGAAAGAAGTCACGCGGACTCCGCAATAAAGGCAAGGGTGCAGAGAAGATAAGGCCTGGACAGAGAGCCAACAAGAGGCTCGCGAAGTAAGGCTTGATATGTCTTTGACTTACAGAAATCTTTTTACAATATTTTATTCTTATTTCTTAGGATGTGAACATCTACTTTGGTAACTGCATCTCTGCGATCAGAAGACCATGCGTGTTGCCTTCACTGTCATAGTATTGGATAAAAGGGCGATAGTCGAAACCCTGCTGAGGGAACTGACTTCTCATGCTGAAGACGATCTCAAGGTCACGCCAGAAACCCTCGACTTGGGTATCGATACCAAGAGTGATGATGTTCCCTGGTTGCTGGCCAGACCTCATGTTGACATTGTCATAATATCTCTGCAATGCTGCATCAAGGGCAGGACCATAGAAATCAGCAATCACATCAAGGTCGCGCGCCATAAGATTGGGTGAGTGCTCTGTGAGCTTATGCACGCCCCTCACCAGGTGGTTGAATAGAAGGTTGATGGCGCTGCAACGTTCGCGCTGGTATTTGCCTGTATGGACCTTCTGCAGGTACTCATTCACCAAAGCAGCCTGGTTCTCCATACGTTTCGGCGTCCCGTTCTGGAACCGGGCGTCAAGCTCCTTGACACACTCCTTGAACTTATCCTCATCTCTCATGCCCTGTAGGAATGGGATGCGATTTTTATTTCTTTTGCTGACAGTTTTTATAGTTGTGAAAACGCAGGCCCCCTGGATATGAATAGTATAAAAACCTGAAGAAAGGTTTAAATACCTATTTTGCGTGTATCCCAGGAATGACACTCAAACTGAAATGCATGAATTGCGGGTACAAGTTCATGCCTAAATCAAGGGTGCCGACAAAATGCCCTTACTGTGACAGGAATTCCCTGCGAAAGGATGATACTGCAAGTTCTCTGATATCTGATGTCGGTAGGGAGAAATAAAAGTTTCACTTCGTCTTCATCACCCAGACACCATCCCAGTCCTTAGGAGGCGGAGTCTTCTTGAATATCTCGCAGCGCTCGATGAATGTGACTGAGGGACCATCATCCTTGCCGTCACCTCTGTCTTTCCTGATCTTTAGGCATTCCTTGAAGCAATGGATGGCCTTGTCCCATTCCTTATCGAAATAGTGTCCAACACCTTCCTCAAACTTGTCACAGAGAGGCTGGTACCACTCCTCAGCCTCAGCGAAGCTTCCTGCCAGTTCATAGATTATGACAGGCTCTTTCTTGCCTTTCACAGCCACCTTGTCAATCTTCCTCGTCATGAACTCTTTCTGGACGAGCTTCTTTGTGGATTCGCTGATGAGTATCCTTGAGTTGTAAGGCTTGTTCAGGCCTTCAAGACGGCTGCCCAGATTGACAGTGTCACCCATGGCAGTATAATCAAACCTGTCATAAGAACCCATATTGCCGACGACAGCAGGGCCTGAGTTCAGACCTATACCTATATCAAACGAAGGGATGCCGTCCTTCTTCCACTTGGCCTGAAGCTCCTTGAGTTTCTTCTCCATGTCAAAGCTCGCACGGGCAGCGAGAAGGGCATGATCCTTCTGGTCCATAGGCGCGTTCCAGAAGGCCATGATAGCATCACCCATGTACTTGTCCACAACACCATCATGCTTCATGATTATCTGCGTCATGGCAGAGAGGTACTCATTTAGGAGATGGACCAGCTGCTCAGGGGTCAGGCCTTCAGACAGGGTGGTGAATCCCCTTATATCAGAGAAGAAGACAGTTATGGTCCTCTTTTCACCGCCGAGGTTGAGGGCCTTGGGGTCCTTCATGACCTGCTGGATTATCTTGGGAGAGACATACTTCTCGAAAGCGCCGAGCACCTTGGCACGCTCCTTCTTCTCAGACATATAGAAATAAAGGACTACGCCCATATAACTGACGATGATCGCAGCAGGGATGTAGACGATGTTGACGATGATGCCTTTCTCGAATATCTTGATCGCGAATATGAAATATATTATGAGAGCGACAAGATTCAGGATAGGGGCCAGCCAGACAGGCGAGTAATAGAAGATACCGACGACAAGGATAGAGAAGAGGAATATCTTCAGGAGTACAGACCAGTCAGGCTCCTTGCCGAGGAAATCCTTGTTGATCATGGTCTGGATAGCGTTGGCATGGATCTCCACACCAGGCATTGCCTTGCCGCCGCTGGTAGGGACAAAGTAATCATCATGCAGGTCAGGACTCGTGGCGCCTATGAGAACGATCTTGTCCTCAAAGACAGAAGGTTGTATGTTTCCATTCGCGACATCAGCGAAGGAATAACGCTTGAACGAACCAGGAGCGCCGACAAAATTGACAAGGAAACGCGAATCCTTCCTGGTGAATTCCTTCTTCCAATAATATTGGTAAGCCTTTACGGCGAAATTGTCATACTCATCAGAAAGGTCCAGCTTAAGGGCGCGGGTGACACCATCAGGGTCAGTTATGATATTTACGTAGGCGACATCCATCACAGAATCCCTTATCTCTGCCGGCGGAGTCAGCATCTGGTCACCGACGACCTTGCCATCCACCTTCTTGAAAGTGGTGTACTCCACAGGGATTATGATATTGCCGGCATCAGCGAAAGCCTCAGCCATCTTCTGGTCAGCGACAGGAGTCGATTCCTCAAAGAAAGCCACGTCGATGGCGACCACCTTGGCCTGGTGCAGATACTCGACTATCTCTGCGAAATAGGTCCTGCTGAAAGGCCAACGGCCGAACTCCTGGATAGAACGGTCATCGATCTCGATGATGACGATATTATCGAGTGGTCGCTTGCCGCCGTAGAGATTATCAGTAAGCTTGACCTCGACATTAGAGAACAGCCCTACAGAATAGAGCAAAGAAAGTAAAACAAAAGATACTACAGCGACCCCAAAGATCCTGACGAGCTGCTGCTTGGTCAGGCCCTTGAGCAGTTGTTTCTGCTTTTTCATTATCTATCTCTGTTATCCTGCCAATCAGGCTGCTCAGCCACCTCACTTGAGAGGCTCTGGCGGCATGGCATCATCTTTCAGAGGGTCCGGAGGCATCTCCTTGCTCTCGAGAATGGCGGGTGCCATCCATCCAGGCAATGGTTCCTTGTAGCCAAGTGCCTCGAGATCAGCCTTCTCCCTCTTGATCTGCTTGGTCAGCATGACGAACTTCTCCACAGAAGCGACCCTCACAGGCGCCTTCTCGATCAGGGTATCCTCCCTGATCCTGCCCCAATCCATCTTGCTGATCCTGACATCAGCCTCTTTGTCATCGACACCAGCGATAGCCTTGACTATCCTGTACACATTAGGGTGCTTGTTGATCTCACGCGCCCTCATCTTGCGCATCTCATACATGGTCTTCCTCTTCTCATCGATTACCATAGCTTTCTCTTCAGGAGTCATCTCCTCTTCGACGAGCTTGCCGTCACGCAGGACGACCTTTGTAATCTTGGACAATGCCATCTTCTGGCCGCTCTCCTTGGCCATGTAGGTAAGGTCCCCAGAGCCCATAAGCAAGTGGTCCATCCCCATCATGAAATCAGTGCCGCGGACAGTAGCCACTGTGTTAGGCGTCTCGATCTCATAAGAGGCGATACCTGCCAGTTTGGTGAACTTGTTC
Source organism: Candidatus Woesearchaeota archaeon (assembly GCA_013331125.1). The sequence continues at coordinate 16,269 of DUGW01000018.1, forward strand.
CAGGTAGTGCCTGACTCCTGGTCAATCTTGACCTTATCTTCAGCAAGCTCGGATATCGCGACCTCAGTGTTTGACTTCAGGTTGACTATGATAGATTCGTAAAGGACAAGTATCGCAGAGCTGTCAGCAAGGGTCTTGACCTTATCATCCAAAGACAGTTCCATACCATCAGAGGCAGGAGACCAGCCAGAGCCGGTGTTGACCTGGACATCGCCCTGCTCGATATTGAGATATGCCGGAGTCGTAGGACTGCGCAGCAGAAGTATGAGTGATATGGCGAATATGAGCACCAGACCGCCTATCGCTCCGAGTATTATGTACCTTTTCTTCTTTGAATCCTTATGATGGGATTTATGTTCTGACGAATGTTCTTTATGTTCTGACAAATCGACCACCTCTTGGAAAAGCTCCCCTAGATATAATATAGGGCAAGGGTGTTTATAAATTAATCGGTGGGTCCCATAACTGTGCTTATTTCAGTAACATTTATAAGTCATCAAATGAACAGTATCTATCAGACCATCCCCTTCTTTGAACAGGTGATAATATGAAATATGCCATCATCGGACTGACCGTCATCGCGATAATTGCAATGCTGATCCTAGGATGTGCTCCTGCACAGGAGGAAGCAGTCACTGAGCCAGCGCCTTACCAGCCGCCAGTGCTGAGAGAGCAGACAGAGATAGCAGAGCCAGAGTCGGTACCTGTCCCATCAGCAAAGGATACAGATGATGAGCAGGTAAGAGACCTGGAGGAGGAAGAGAAGCAGCTGGAGCTGGGTTCTACAGAAATCAAGGAAGTCCCTCAATCGCTGTTATCTGATGTCAACTGCACATTCATAGATGAAGAAGGAGAAGAAAGACCTTACGCTTTTGCATTCAGGATAGCTAACATGGAAGAGAAGGAATGGATATTCGCCCCTCTGTCATATGGCGAGAGGTCAAGGTTCGAGAACCCGATAATATCAGTCAATGCTCTTCAGGTCACAAACGGACAATTGGTAGCAGCCTGCGGAAAGTCAAGACTGAAACCAGGAGAGAGTGCAATGTGCCAGTTCGCATTGGAAGACGTCTCAAACACGATCCTCAGGAAATCACTCCGCAAAGGAGAGACTGCAGCAGGAAACCAGCAGGTCAACTCAGTGAGCCTGAGGACTGCAGGACACGCAGCAGAGATAAGGTTCTTCTGTTAATGATTTTTTATTCTTGCCTTTTTGGCATTCTTGATCATTCTTCATTTATCATATTCAGGCATAAACATCTTCCAACATAAACATTTATAAATCCAACCCACTCAGACTTCTCCAGTCATGACTGACTGAAAGAAAAAAAGAGGTAGCTTATGGTAGATGTCGCTGGAGTCGGGATTTATTTCCTGAACATGTTCATAACCTGGGTAAAGACCATCTTTGTAGTCCCGTTCCAGAACGTAGACATGTTATGGCTGATGGTCCCATTATGGGCTGCCTGGTTCTTCGCAGAATTCTTCCAGGAAAAACACGGCACAAGCATGGGAAACGCAATCACCAATGCAGTGGTAGTCATATGGGGAAGCATAGACTGCACAAGGCAGACATTCAGGCTGCTGGGTGAGGGAGTGCTGAAATGGAACCTGGATCTTTATCTGAGACTCCTGCTCATAATCATAATACTTGGTTATGGTGTGCTGATAGTCATCTTAGGCCTCAAGGGCAAGAAAGTCATAAAATACATCGGGCGGGTACGTGAAGTCACTTATGTATTCGCGATGTTCGTGCCGGTGTTCTACAATGCAGTGCCGATGACACTGGTGCATATCGTGGCAGCGATACTGTTCATGCCAATATTCTATTTCGCGATCGAACTGATAGACAGGTATACCCCTAACCCGACAGCAGTCGTCCAGGACATGGAAGAATCAGGCGGCGAGAAGACATCAGGGTTAGGCGAATCAACAAGCAAGAGCAGCGGTTTCGGAGATCTCGGAGGAGGACTTGATGACCTCGGCGGAAGCAAGAGCGGAAAGAAAAGCGGAGGAGATGATTTCGGCGGAGACCTCGGAGGAGGACTTGGCGATCTCAAGTTTTGAAAAAGGTATGGAAGATGGTAGTCTCTAAAATAATATACGGGTTGCAGATCCTGCAGATAATGTTCCTGTTCCTGNNATTCAGCATAGAGACAGTCAGCGTGCTGAATGCGAGGAAACACATACACACTAAGAGAAAAGACAAGGTCATGCTCTCGAAATGCAGGATATTCCCTCTGGTCATGGTAGGTATGGTCGCTCTGACGATCGCCTACGCTGTAAAACATGTATATTCATATATCTTCGGGGAAGTGATACCGCTCGTGTCAGACATATTCTTCGTGATAAGCTACACGACGCTGATAATAGCATTCCTGATGTTCTGGGCAGACACGAGGGCAGTCCACAGGATCGACAGGAAAGAGCCGGTGTTCTTCTCAGGCGTCGCGTTCATGGTATTCATCTGGCTGTATTATCTCTTCGCGAAGGTGCTGATACCTGCGATGGACCCTCTGCCATTGCTGAACACCTATCTTACATACTTCTACCCAGCAGCAGCGGCATTCCTTTTCTTCACGACACTCATAATCTACCCCAGATATAGGGCACAGGTGATAAGGACCCCCTTGTGGTACCTGTCAGTGGGTGTGTTCCTGAACTTCATAGCAGAGATGATGTACATATACACGAAGTGGAACCTGTCCATGGACTTCGTCAGCGTCGTCTACTCATTGCTGTTCATGTCCTCAGCATTCTACTTCATGCTTGGATTCTACGTGGCGTAC
>DUGW01000023.1 GCA_013331125.1 Candidatus Woesearchaeota archaeon
TCTTGACCCTGTGCCCTCTCTTGAAGACACGAATACCCATCTTTTTAGGATCATAAGGAACATATGTGGCTCCTTTTTTCATCCTTTCTTTCAATACCTTGACGGCCTTTCCGTATTCGTTCAGTGTCCTTACCTTAGGCACATCAAGGTAGTATCCTCTGCTGTATAATTCCTCGAACAATTTGTCTGCCAATGTCTGTGTGCTGGGCAATTTACTTAGCTCACACCTTACCCTTTCCTCCAATCCAGAGTATAGGTGCTTCCTCGTGGATTCCATCTGGTTGTACATGATTGCTGCTTTGATTATGCTCATCTTCATTTACCCAATCCTAATATCTTTGCGAAAAATCCTCTCTTCTTCTCAGGCAGATATTTTTTGTCTACATCCAGCAATTGGATGAACCCTCTTGGTTCTTCACCATCAACATCCTGTTTCAGTCTAAGTCCTAGTCCCTGCATGACACTGTATGTCTCTTCCTGTTCGATCCCAACATCCTTGAATCTCCTTAACGCCCCCCTTATCTTTGTGTCTTCCTCGACCCAGTAAGCATACAGCTCATGTTTCTGCTCGACTTGCTCGACTATCTCTGTCACCCTTGCGCTGACGCTTTCCTGTTGTTTCTTTGTCAACCGTGGCACTTCCTTTACTTTGGCCACTTCAGGATACTCGAGCCACCAACCCCTTACTTGAACATCTACTGTGAAACGTTTCCCGTCCAGCTTCCCAACCGGACCTATTGATCCTATCGGCACATCATCTGTTGTCCCACCCTGGAGATAGATGCGACCGTCATGTCCTGCCTTGATTATCCTGACTAAATCCCCTTCTTTCAGGTCACCTTTCTCGAGGTTTTCTTTGACAACTACATATCTCCCGATCCTGACCTTATTGCCAGATAGTTTTTTCACTCCAAGCATCTTGTAAAGCTTATCATCGACTTTGTCGACAAATGCCATGTATGTTCCCTCATCCTTGACACGTCGGGAATCTATGCGCCCCACATCAAACTCTTTCTTGACAATATCTGCTATATCGCCTGCAATTGTGTGATAGTCTGGCCTGACACTCCACAGCTTTTCCATGGACTGCCTGAAGTGAGCTACAGCTTCTTCCTTTTCATTCATCAGTCCATTATAGATGCTCGCTGCTTTCATGAGTTCCATCTTAATCCCCTCTCCTGCTGAACATCCCTGCGAAGAATCTTTTTATCTTCTGAGGCAGGCTCTGTTCTTGCTGTTCCAGCCGGCGTATGATCTCCTGCTCTTCCTCGTGATTCCGTGTATAATGGTCAAGGATCTGCTCAGGAGTGAATCTGATGCCCACATCTCTGAGGATCTCTTCTACTCCTTCCCTTTCTATCCCTAGTTCATTGAACCTCTTGAGCGTGTCTTGTATGATTGTCTGCTCTGCAGTCATGTGATCTCTAAGACAATAAAACTGCTCGACTCCAGAGACTATCTCTGTTATCTTTGGCCTCAACCTTTCACATCTTTCTGCTGTGGTCAGTCTTTCTTCCTCTACCTTATGTACTTCGTGATAACGTACCCTCCATTCAGATGCTGGAAATAATGCTGTGAAATAATCAGCCTCTGTGTCAACGACAATACCCATTGTTCCTATCGGGACGAAATCAGTCCTTCCGCCGAACGAATAGATTGAGGGTTCTTTCCCTCCTGTCATTATTGTCTTGACAATATCCCCTTTTTCCAGGTCTTTTTGCTTTAGCTTTTTTTTGATCTCGACGTATGTTTTCTTCCTGACCTCGACAGTATAAAGCCGCAGTGATCTTATTTTGCAGTTTATCACAAAAGCGTTTATTCTGTCTCCTGAGATATCATACACAAGTCCTGCTGTGCCTATCGGAAACTCGTCCACTCTCGCGCCATACATATACCTGTCAGGTCCATCACAATTGGCGACCGTCTCTATCATATCACCTACCTTTATAGGACGTTGGTCTAGCATCTCGCCCACTTTGTATGCCAGACCATCGATGAATGTCTTGTATGCTTCCAGCTCTTTGACACCATCGCATTGTATCGTGCCTACCTCAAACTCTTTCTCGACAGCCTCTGCTATGTCACGGACCACAACATTATAGTCCGGCGCACTCTCCCTCAGCTCTTGCATGGAGTGCCTGAGATCATTTACAGCTTCTTCCCTTCCAGAGATCAGCCCTGTATAGAGATTGACTGCATTCATGAGTCTCATTTCATCACCCCAGGAAGTATCTCTTCCAGCAATCTGTCTATCTCTTCCTGCTCGACTCCTGCATTGCGCAGATTACCAGACTCTGTCTCGACTACCTGTTTCCTTCTCTTCTCATAANNTTCTTGCTCGAGCTTTGCTATGATGGCTTGTATCTTCTGTCTGGCCCGCGCCTTTCTTTCTTCACCAACCATCTCTTTCAGCTCTATCTTCTGCACTTCAGAATAATCTAGACCGAATTCAACATCTGGAAATATCACATCAGGACCGCAGCTATCCATGCCATCTACCACACCTATTGAACCGAGAGGCACTAGATCAGTATCGCACCCATAGATATAGTTGCGACCGTCTTTTCCTGCTCTTACTACCCGGACAAAGTCTCCTTTTTCCAGGTCATCAACAGTTACCTCTTCCTTGACGACTTTGACCTGCAGTAATTCTACCTCTCTATACGTGAGCAAAAAAGCCAGATTTCCGCCTGGAAAATCAGCAGATAATCCGTCTACATGCGCACTTCTTAACTCACCTATACTCCCAAGAGGCACGTCATCTATTGTTCCGCCGAAAGTATAATTCTTGTCATCAGTCCCTGCGCTTTTCACCATCACATGCGTAGATTTCTTCAGTTCATCGTCTGTCGGAAGGAAACCTATGTTGTCCATTGTTTCCAGCATCAGCCTTTCAATTGTTGATTTGTAATCCTGATACTGTTTTTCTGTGCGCACATCTTCTTCTTTTACGTCTGAAACACCAAACTCTGAACGTATCCTGTAAAACTGTTTTTCCCCGATATTCTGATAGTAAGATGCTTCATCTTCAATCTCCCGCAGTCTCTCTATAGATGCATCTACTGCTCTCTCCCTTTCCTTCACTCCGATGTAAGTTCTCACTCCTGGGAATATGTTGCGTTTCATCTTGCTTTCAGTATGTGTTCAAGTCCTTTGTCTGCCAAGAGTTGGTCTATCTCTTCCTGCTCAAGCCCTGCCTTGCGCAGATTACCTAACTCCTTCTCGATGATATTTTTCCTTGTCTGCCTGTACTGCTCTAGCTCGTAGTCTACCTCTGCCTGTGCTATGAGTTCTTTCAACACCTGTTCAGCCTCCTTCAGATCCTGTTCAACAGACTCCTTTCTTGCATCTTCGCTGACCTCTTTCATCTCTACCTTGCAGACCTCATCATATTCAAGGCGCCAGGGTTGTGTAGGGAAGACTACGCTCAATTCAGATGGAAATAACTTCCTGACTACCCCTACTGATCCCAAAGGCATCTGAAATGTCTCGCCTCCACACGCATAACGTTGGCCGCCGCCTGCTTTCACTATCTTGACGAAGTCGCCTACCTGAACATTTCTTCTGTTCACATCCTGTTTGACTACTTCAGGGCGTAA
>DUGW01000084.1 GCA_013331125.1 Candidatus Woesearchaeota archaeon
TTCATCAGGCTTCTTGTTCCTTTGCGGACTCCGCCTTGTCTCTGTACCATTTGTTACACCTAAAGCACTCCCACTATTTAAGTCATATATTCTGTACCTCCTGATTTAATAGCTTCTATAAAAAGGTTTTGTTTTGCTTGACAGCCTCTCTGGAGGCAGAATTAGGCCCTCTAAGCCTTTTTTGTCATCCCAAAAGCATTTATAAATGGTCTTTTTCAGCCATCCCTTGCTATCCTGCAATGCTGGCTTTTCTTTTTCTTCTCCTTTATCCTTTGTTGTCATTGCCTGCCTTCCGTATCTATTCCAGAATACTAACAGAAACCTTTCAAACGAAAGTTTTATATATTAAGATTGCGGCTTATTCGGTATTAGAATCTACTGGATTGCTAATGGATTGCTAAGTATCGCTGAAAAAAGTAGGGAGGCAGGACAATGAGGAAGCTAATCGGTAAATTAAAGGAAAAGTTCTCTCGTTCTGATGACTTCGATCTGCCCGGAGAGTCTGATGAAGGATATGTAGAGATACCTCCAGAAGGGGTTGCCCAGCCTGAGAGGAGCAAAGTGACAGTCAGGTCTTTTGTGCTTGAGGAGTTTGGTGATGTCAAGCCTGTTCTGGACTGTCTTAGGGAAGGCTACACAATAAGTCTCGTCAACATCCGGCCGTTGAAGGACAAGGACTTGGTCGAACTTAAGCGCGCGATCAACAAGCTCAAGAAGACATGTGATGCTGTCGAGGGCGACATCGCAGGTTTCGGTGACGATTGGATTGCTGTCACTCCGAGTTTTGCCCAGATCCACAGGGAAAGGCCTCAGTCTTTCGAGAGGGTCAGCGCTCCAGGCGACGACCTGTAAATGCTTTTAATCTTTTCACCTTATTTCTTCAGTCAGTATTTTCCGATTTGATCGTATATTTTTCATGATTCTTCATTCTCTCTCTTTTCTTTTCCAGTCCTCTCCGTAGCCTCTCCGTCATCACCGATCAGTTTTCCGGATTTCTCTTCATAATCATTATTAACCAAAATCACCTTATCACTATCATGCTTTCTCGGCAAGAAGACACATTGGTCGATCTTGGTCTCTCGAGGAATGAGGCCCGTACCTATCTTGCTCTTCTTGACATAGGTTCCTCTTCTGCCACTAAGGTCGCTGATGCTGCTGGCCTCCATCGTCCTAATGTCTATGATTCTCTTGAGCGTCTCAAATGCAAGGGTCTTGTCTCGCATTGCAACGCCGACAGCTCGCGTCTCTTTGTCGCCAACAGCCCTGACCATCTCAAGGCCTTGCTTGAGCAGAAGTCTCAGGATCTCGACGCTATCCTTCCCCAGCTCCAGCTTATGGGTTCGATGTCAGTCAGGACTTTCGCAGAGGTGCATGAGGGTATTAAGGCCTGGAAGCTTGCTGCCTCCAACCTTCTCAACTATAATCATACCATATATTCTTTCGGCATCCCTAAATCTTTGCCTGTCATCCTGGGCCCTTGGGTGCAGAACTTCCACGACTGCCGCATAAGGAAGAAGATACCTATGGTCCATATATATAATGAGGATGCGAAGGACCGTATCGCTCACCTGAACTCTCTCAGGTTCACAGAGGCCTCTTTCCTTCCCAGCGAGTTCAACTCTCCTGTCACCACCACTGTCTGCGGTGACGAGGTCCTCATCTCGACGTGGGATCCTATAATGTTTGTCCGCATAGTCAATCCCCTGCTTGCCCGTGCCTATGAGAATTATTGCCTTCTCTTGCTTGCCCAGACCAAAAAGGTTAAAACCCCTTCTCGTCGAAAACCAAAACCTATATAAATCTAATCCCCATTAATCATTACCATGCCAGAACCGAATAGGATCGAAGGTGAGACATGTCCTTTCTGTAATTCCAAGACCCTCACCTTGATGGAGGAGGAGATCGAGGTCCCTTATTTCGGCAATGTCTTTGTCTTCTCTATGTCCTGCTCTTCATGCAAGTATCATAAGGCTGATGTCGAGGCCGAGGAGCAGAAGCCTCCTGTGAAGTTCACTCTTGACATAACTGACGCCAAGGACATGGACATCCGTGTCGTCAAGTCTTCTGAGGCGACTGTCAAGATCCCGAGGATAGCTTCTATCGAGCCTGGTCCTGCTTCTGAAGGTTACATAACCAATGTCGAGGGCATCTTCCAGCGCATCAAGGATCAGCTTGAGCATATCAAGAACAATGATGACGATGAGGAGGCCCAGGAGAATGCGAGGAAGATGATCAAGAAGATAAACCGCATCGTCGTCGGTCAGGACCCTGCGAAGCTCGTGATCGAGGACCCTTCCGGCAACTCAGCAATCATCTCTGACAAGGCTGTCAAGGGCAAGCTCTAGAATCTGTGTTCTTCTCTAGAATTCTATGTTCTTCTGCAATGATGCAATCCTATTTCCTGCATTTACCTGCTGTAGACCTTCCATTTTGTGGTGTCTTCTGATATCTGGTGTCTCTGGTTCTCAGAAAGGTTGACCAGCAATGAGTAATGCTGGGGAAGGAAGAAGCTTATCGCCGCTGTCAGTCCATTGACCTCTCTTGTGCACATGGGGTTGTCCAGCTGTTCTGTGTCTCCGCAGACTATTGCGCAGCTTCCTTTTGCCAGCCTTCCGAGCAGTGTCATCACCTCGTATGGTGTGAAGTTCTGTGCTTCGTCGATGAGCATGACTGTCCTCACCAGTGATGCTCCTCTCACCCCTCCTGAATACATTATCTTCAGCGGTGCTTTTCTAGGCAGTGATGCGAATGGCAGCGCTTTCTCCTGTTTGCTCCTGCCCATCCCCCATCGGTTCTTGCTGTTCTTGTTCATGACCATGTCTTCGAATGGGACGTCATATTCTCCCAGGAGTGTCTCTTCATGGGCGTTCTCGAATGGCTCCAGGTCATCCCTGAGTTTCTCGAAGAGGTCTCCTGGCTGGAAGCCCACCTCTCTTTTCCTGCCACCCATTATCTCGTGTGGTT
>DUGW01000174.1 GCA_013331125.1 Candidatus Woesearchaeota archaeon
GGCCAGCAGGATGTCAGATCTGCTCTCAATCTCAGCGATGCGGAGCTTGGAATCCTCCTTTGCCAGTTCATCTTCAAACATCTCTGTCATGTCAGCAAGATGCTTGCCATGCATAGAGCCTGCACCGACCTGGACATAGCCGAACATGTTCGAGAGTTCAAGAAGCTCTCCAAGCTTGTAGATCGCCCTTGTCCTGTCATGATTGAAATTATCACCATCACTGTAATGGAAAGGGTAGATGTTCCACTGGTCAGGAGGATATTCAGAAGCGATTATGTCAAGAGCCAGTTGGTACGCAGATGATATGACAGTACCCCCGCTTTCGTGGGTCCTGTAGTATGTATCTTCGTCGACCCTGAGTGCCTTGCCGTGATGGATTATATGCACGATATCAAGATTGTCCTTGTACTCCTTCCTCAACCAGCTCTCAAGCCAGAAAGAGTTTATCCTGACAAGCTCCTTCTTCTTTTCGCTCATGGAGCCAGAGACATCCATCATGTTGATGATGACAGCAGCAGTCTGAGGCTGAGGGACATTCTTCGCGATACGGTAACGCTTGTCAGGTTTCTCAACAATGATCACAGGTCTCTGCGGGTTGTATGAGCCTGAACATACCTGCCTCTTCAAGGCCTCTTTGTAAGAACGCCTGAAATTCCTCAAGGATTCAGGACCCTGGGGAGCGATACCCCGATACTTCCAATTCTCAGACTGGATCTTCCTGTTGCTCTTGGGCTGGATGTTCGGCAGACCAAGACCCTCGCCCATTATCTCAACAAGCTCATCAATGGTCAGCTCAGTCTCGAGAACATTCTCACCAGACCCGTCACCTGCTTCACCATCACCAGACTGAGGATCGCCCTCACCCAGAGGGTCACCAGGATCACCACTACCCTGGCCGACACCGCCCTTATCCCTGCTGCCATAAGTGAAACGCGGGATCTGGAGGTCATAGATAGGGATCGAGACCTTGTCTTTACCTTTCCTGCCGATGATATCCTGGCGACTGATATACCTACCAAGATTCTCACGGACCCTGCCCTTCACTATCTCCTTGAAACGGTTGACATCCCTGCCTATACGGTACATGATTATAAATAGGGCGGCGGGGGTTTTATAAGTTAGGATGCTTATTTTTATCAAAAAGAGAAAACCGTGGCTGTCCCGGTCTGATGGTAAGGATTAACTTTTTATAGGGGCGGTCGGTCTGGACTTGGATGGCAGACGAAAAAGCACCATCTGATAAGCCATCAGTTGATGGGGTATTGTACGATGTCTACGGGATAGGCAATCCTATAATGGATGTCCTTGTGGAACTCAGCCATGAAGACCTCAAACTGCACCCGCTCAAGAAAGGGACATTCAACCTGGTAACATCAGGACAACTGAAAGCGATACAGGACTTCATCAAACAGAGCACACTGGTGCCAGGAGGATCAGTCGCAAACACGATGGCACTTTTCTCGCAGCTGGGCGGGAAAGCGGCATTCTGCGGAAAGGTAGGAAGAGACAGGTACGCACAACTATACAATGACGAGATGATGAAGGTAGGGGTCACCACGCATCTGAGAGACAGTGACGTGATGACAGGCACAGCATTGACATTCATAACACCAGACAAAGACAGGACATTCGCAGTGCATCTCGGAGCGGCACTTCACCTGAAGAAAGAAGACATAGACATAGAGGCTGTGAAGAGAAGCAGATACGTGCACGTAGCAGGATACGTCCTGGAAGATCCCAACCTGAGAGAGGCAGCACTGCACGCACTGGCAGCAGCAAAAGAGAGAGGGACCAAGATATCGATAGACTGCGCAGACCCGGCACTCATCGAGAGATGCAGGGAAGACATGCTCAAGATAGTGACAGAATACGCAGACATAGTGTTCGCCAATGAAGACGAAGCCACAGCACTGATGGGAGTCGAAGACCCGCACGTAGCATGCAACCAGCTGGCAAAGATATGCGAGATAGCAGTCGTGAAGCTGGGAAAGAAAGGGTCGCTCATAAGGAAAGGGAACGAGGTGGCATGCATAGACCCATTCCTGGTGAATGCAGTCGACACTACAGGAGCAGGAGACTCATACGCAGCAGCATTCCTATTCGCATTATCAAAAGGCCACGACATAGAGACTGCAGGCAGGCTAGGAAGCTATATAGCATCGAGAGTGGTACAGACACTCGGGGCGAGACTGCCAGAAGCACCAGACGTGAGCCACATTCTCGACGAGAACAAGGAAGAGGAAGATTAGGTGATACATATGGAAAAGACAGAAACCAAGACCGATCATAAGATCGCAGACATCTCACTAGCCGATTTCGGAAGGAAAGAGATAGAACTGGCAGAGAAAGAGATGCCAGGACTCATGGCACTGCGCGAGAAATACGGGGCAGAGAAGCCACTGAAAGGCGCAAAGATAATGGGAAGCCTGCACATGACGATACAGACAGCAGTGCTCATAGAGACACTCGTCGAGCTGGGAGCACAGGTGAGATGGTGCAGCTGCAACATCTACTCCACACAGGACCACGCAGCAGCAGCGATAGCAAAGGCAGGAGTGCCGGTATTCGCATGGAAAGGCGAGACACTGAGAGACTACTGGTGGTGCACACTGCAGGCCATGGCATTCGAAGGAGGAGGGCCAGACCTCATAGTCGACGACGGAGGAGACGCAACACTCATGATACACAAGGGAGTAGAATGCGAGAACAACCCCGCGGTACTGCAGAAAGACTACAGCAAGGACGGAGAGGACTTCAGGGAACTCATGTCCATACTAAAGAAGGTCTATGCANNGAGCAAGTTCGACAACCTATACGGATGCCGTGAGAGTTTGGCTGATGGGATCAAACGTGGTACTGATATTATGGTGGCGGGGAAGGCCGTCGTGGTGTGCGGTTATGGAGACGTCGGAAAAGGATGCTGCCAGTCGATGAGAGGATTCGGCGCACGCGTACTGGTCACAGAGATAGACCCGATATGCGCCCTGCAGGCAGCGATGGAA
>DUGW01000024.1 GCA_013331125.1 Candidatus Woesearchaeota archaeon
GGAACTTGACTTTCTTCTTATCGACATCATATACCAATACTTCTCGCGGGTTGAGCTCTTTCACATCTGTGAATCCGTCCGCTTCCAGCGCCTTCCGTTCAGAACAGAAGCCGAGACCTTTAGACGTGCTGTACCACACAGGTTTCACTCCTATGATATCCCTGCATATGTACACCTTGTTGTCTCTCCAATATGCGAAAGCATACACTCCATCTAGTTCATCAAGCAGGCCTAAAAGTTCGCCAGGCCCTCGCAGGTTCAAGATCTTCAAAAGCATGTCTGAATCGTTCTTTGCCCCCAGTCCATAATGGTCATCCAGCTCTTCCCAGTTGTATATCTCGCAGTTTGCCACCAGCACTCCTATGTTCTTCAGTGGCTGTGGCACGAACCCGACTATGCTGTGCAGGCAGTGGCCTATGCATTCTGTCCCGACAGCTGTCGTCTTGCTCAGCTTGTCCAGGCTCTTCGAGAACTCGACCTCTGATCCGGGACAGTATATTCCATATCCGTCTTTCCCCCTGTCAGATATTATCTTGAGTCCTGACAATACCTTCTGTACTGATTCCGCATCATCGAACACTCCTATTATCCCGCACATGAGATGTAAGAAATAAGCTTATTTTATAAACCTGACTGATTGAGATGCTTATCACAGTTCAGGCAGACCACCTCATGGCTTCCGTCTTTCCCTATCTCGAATATCGTCACGCTTGTGTTCTGCATTGAAGGCATGTCGAATTCTCCCTCGACGCTTATCCCTTTCACTACCCTCATCAATGCCCTTATGCTGACTCCATGACCTACGACCAGGACATTCTGGTCGATATGCCTCTCGAGTATCTTATTATATGTCTCTTTTACCCTGTTATACACATCTCTTATCGACTCTCCGCCTGGGAATGAGAAGTCCGGGTTCTTGTTGAGGTCTACTCCTGTCAGGTGTTTTGGCAGTTCGTGTGGCTTTTTCCCTTCGTATTCTCCTCTGCTCCACTCTCTCAGTCCTGGTGCCAGTTCTATCGTCAGGTGCGGGTGGTGTTCTGCTATCGCTTCTGCTGTGTCCACTGCCCTCTGCAGGTCTGATGTTATTATCACGTCTATCTTCTCGTCTTTCAGCCGTTCAGCGACGAGTCTTGCCTGTTCTTTTCCCAGGTCTGACAATGTGCCTGGTAGCTGTCCCTGCATTATGCCTTCCTTGTTCTCCAGGGTCTCTCCATGCCTGACTAGTATGATTCTCATATACTGCAAAGAAAAAGATGATTATAAAAAGATTTCTACGCCAGGTGTGCCAGTTCTATGTCTGTCTTGAGCTCCAGTATCGCGTAATACACCCTCTTCTTGTCTGATGGTGCCAGCTGCATCTGTTCGTAGATCATACCTATCCTGCTGTAGCTCTGGACTGCCTCGTCCAGTCTTCCCATCTTCACCAGTTCCTTGGCGTTCTCGATGAGTGAATGTATCTCGTCTCCGCCGATGCCTCTGAGGGATGGCTGCTCGTACTGTTTGAGCTGGTGTTCCACATAGTGTTTGAACTCGTCCTGTTCCACTTCTGACTGCTCCTTTATGATCTCTATCTCTTTCTGTTCAAGTTCTTTCTCTCTTGATTTGAGATCTTCCATCCTCTTCTCTACCTGGAGTTCCTCTTCCGTGGTCTCCAGCACCCTTCCTGTGAGGTTCCTCAACTCCTCTTCTTTTGTGACTATCGCGTCTTCGAGTTCGTTGAGTTTCTTCTCGAGTATGTTTATGTTTGCGCGGAGCTCTTTCACCTTGTTGATCCTCTCTTCCTTCTTGGTGACCTTCTCCAGCGACTTGACGAGCTTGGCTTCCACCCTGTCGAGCTCCCTTGCTCGGACGTCATGTTTCTTCTGCAGATCCTGCATCATCTTTGCGTAGTCTTTCTGCAGCGTGTCTGTCCTTGCCTTCACTTCCTTGTCGAGCTCTTTCTCTCTGGTGCTGAGTGCCTTTTCATACGCGTCCAGCTCTTCGCGGAGCTTCTTGAGCTCTGATTCTCTCTGCGGCATCGTTGCCCTGAGCTCTTCGAGCAGTGCTACCTGGTCGAGTATCTCTGATTCCTTGTCGTCAAGGGACAGCTGGTCTTTCTCCAGCCTTTCCACTGTGAGCAGTATCTCTTTCTCTTTCTTGTCCAGCAGCATCCTGTCCATCTCGAGCTCTTTCATGGTCTCGAACATGTCTTTCTCGCGGTCTTCGAGTCTCTTGTCCATCTCTGAGAGCTCCTGCTGTTTTGCGTCTCGTTCCTTTGTCAGGATCTCGACTTCCCGTTTGAGCTTTGTGACGTCTGCCAGTATGATCTTCCTGTTCGCGTCTGCATTGGCCAGTTCCTGCATCATCTTTGCCCTTTCTGCCTCTGCCTCTGCGATTACGTTTGAGCGTTTGGCTTCGCATTCCCTGTTCACGTCCATCTTCATCTTTGCGATGTCCTGCTCTTTCTTGTCCAGGAGTTTCTGCTTCTTGAGGAGTAGCGAGTCTATCCTGTACAGGTCCTGCTCTTTCTTGGCGAGTATCCTTGCCTTTTCCTGTATCGCCTCGAGTTTCTTCTCTTTGTCGAGGATCTTCTGCTCCCTGCCTTCGATGTCCTTGAACTCCTTGGTCTTCATCTTTGATAGTGACCTCAGCTCGTTGAGGCTTGCCTGTGCCTTCACGACTGCGTCATCGAGGAATGATTTCTCGTTCTTCAGCTTCATGACCTCGTCTGACAGGCTTACCAGTCCTGCCTCGTGCTCTTTCCTTTCCTGCTCAAAGGCGTCCCTTGACTGTTCGAACTCTTTCTCCTTGGCTTCTAGTTCCTGTTCGCGTTCTGCGATCTCTCCTTCTTTTGCCTCGAGGATCTCCTCGTGTTCCTGCAGTTTCAGCTTCTGCATGTTGATTGTGTCGTTGAGCTCTTTGACCTGCTGCTGCAATGCCACGAACTCCTTCTTCTTGTCTTCCATGTTG
>DUGW01000144.1 GCA_013331125.1 Candidatus Woesearchaeota archaeon
CTCCCACATAGCCTATTGTGGAGCACGGATTGTTGTATGAGCCTAATACGCACCTCATGTTTGCTGCGCAGTCTGCATCAGTGCAGTCTGTATCTCCGTCTCCGTCATTATCCTGGCTGTCTCCACACATCTCGGTGTATCTCTTGACCACGAAACAGTCGCTGTCTTCTCCATCTATGAATCCGTCATAGTCATTGTCTGTCGAGTCTGTGCAGTTCTCTATAAGCCCGCAATAGCTCCTTCCTGGTCCTGCTAGTCCGTCGCAGTCAGGGTCATCGCAGTCTGTGGCTCCGTTTGCGTCTGTGTCTTTCCCGTCCCTGCAGCTGTCTATGGTTATGTTCTCCCATTCAGGGCATGGTCTGCACAGTCCTGTGAGGTTTATGAGGAATCCGCTCTTGTTCGTGCATGTTCCCGGATCGAAGCAGTCTACGAGGTTGTCTGCGTCATTGTCGAACCCGTCGTCGCATGTCAGCTCATCCGCGAATTCGCATAACGCGGTCGAGAGCGGGTCTCCTCTTTTTCCGTCGCAGTCGCTGTCCCTGCAGTCCCATCCTCCATGCCCTATGTTTACGTTGAGGTATGGGTCTAGAGTCCCGTTGGGGTAGTCTGAGTCAAGGTCATTGTCCAGGTTGTCGTAGCATACCTGTTCTGTCCTTGGGCATGGGTATAGGGGGCCGCTTCCTAATGGGTTGTTCCATCTGTCGCAGTCCCTTTCGTATGATGTCTGGTAGGCATTGCCTATACAGTCGTATCTTCCGTCTGCGTCATTGTCGAAATTGTCATTGCAGGTGTCTTCTTCTGCGTATTCGCATAGGGCATTTGGCGTCAGTCTTCCTTTCTCTCCGTCACAGTCGATGTCCAGGCAGTCTGTCAGTTGGATGTCTGGTCCTAACCTGTCCTGGTACGATCTGCTTATTGTTGAGTTCGCGAATCTTCCCCAGTCAAAGTCGTCGTTTATGCTGTTTGCGCAGCTTGTCGTGTTGAAGTTCTCTACTGAATAGCATGGTCCTGTGGTCCCGTTCTTGTGGAAACAGTCATTGTCCTGGCAGTCTATGTATCCGTCGCCGTCATTGTCGAATCCGTCGTCGCATGTCAGTTCGTTCCCGTATTCGCACCTCTGTCCTGGGTTTGCCGGGTTGACTGTCAGGTCGCATGATAAGTCCAGGCAGTCGTAGTATTCGTTGAGGTCATTGTCTTCGCCGTCGAAGCAGTATGTCGCGTTGTCTGTCTCGTTTATTATTGCGTTTGACCTTATCTGGAAGTATATGAGGTTCTGGAACGCCGCTATGCTGTCTATTGATTTTCCTGCAGCTACACTGCTGTAGTTTGCCTGTGCTGCGTTGTTTGATATCCTCATCGTTATCTTCTCTGCCAGGTATGTCTGGTTGAATTGGTCTGGGTTTGGTGGGTTGAATGTGGTGGCAGTCACTGATCTGCAGCTCGTTCCTCCTGTGCAGCCTCCTAGCTCTTTCACTGGCAGCTGCTGTATCCATGATTGGCTGTCTGTTATGTTGAATGTGGTGTTGAGATAGTTAACTGACAGCCTGACAGGTTTTGCATAGACTCCTGTGCTCTTCAGGAACTTGACCTTGAACATCTGTCCTGGCTGTACCTTGTTGAGGTACCTGACATTTACTCCGTCAGGGTTGCTGGAGTCGCATATTCCGTCGTCATTGCTGTCTGTCCCTCCTACGCATACCCTGCAGACGTTGTTGAAGCATGGATCTCCTAAGAATGCTGAGTCTATTCCCAGCTCTCTTCTGATGACATAATATTGTCCTGCGCAGTCTGTGTCGTTTATGTCTGTCCTTCCGTCCAGGTCGTTGTCCAGTCCGTCGAAGCAGCTCACTTCTACTGTGAATACGTCTACCAGGTCTGCTACGTGGTTCAGGTCTGATTCCCAGTCGCATGCCACTTCGTCGAAATGGTATCCTTGCTTGAAGCTCCAGCAGTCGAACGCATTGTCTATGTCTGACCTTGCCCAGTTGTTGTGCAGGTGCATGAATATCGATCCGTTCATGGTCTCGTACCCTGTGGAGTTGAACGCCTCTATCGTTATGTTGTATTGCCCGTCAGGCCTCGTGTTCCCGAGGCTTATGTTGTATGTTATGTTGTACCATAGTCCTGTGTTGTTCACTGCGTAGTTTGTCCCTGTGAATCCTGAGTCCAGCTGCGAGAAATTCATCTTTATCGTCAACCCTGGTTCTTCAAGTGCCAGATACAGGTTTATCGTGTCTCCGTCCCGGTAATATACCTTGTCTCTCTGTGTGTATTCTATCTTGAACAGTGTCGAGTTCTCGCCTGTCAGTCCTGAATTGTTGCATACGACTGTGAGGTTATGCCATCCGTTGTAGTAGTCATGGTGCTGTATCTGGGGGTATCTTCCCAGGTTTGTAGGCAGGTATGACCAGTTCTGCTCTGGCATCGTCACTTCCAGGTGTGACTTCAGTTGTGTGTTTATCTTCTGGAGTGTTGTCGGGTCGTAGTCTGTCTTGTAGTAGCAGTATGATCCTATCGATACATTGTTGTTGAGCAGCACGTCTGCTGTGAAGCTTGGGCTGTTGTCGAATGTCTTGTTGCTTACGTTGACGAGCACTGTTATGTTGCACTCGTCTGCGCACCAGAATCCTACCTGTGGCTCCACGCACTGTCCTAGTGAGTCGCATGCGTATGCGCTGAACACCTTTATTGTCTCGTTGGTTGCATGTACGCATTCGACCTCTACTCCTGTCGCGCTTGCTGTTATCGGCGCGTTGAGGAATTGGCATAATGTTGTGTTCTCTGATGAGCAGCTTCCGTTCACTGGAGGGATCTCGTCTGAGCATATGAGTATCTGTGATGTGTCCAGTCCCCCGTCCAGGTCTATTGCTATCCCTGTGAAGTTCAGGTAGTGGAGGTAGTCTGGCATCATTGGGTCTGTCACGTTCCATGGGACCACTGTCAGGTTCTCCAGTGTTGGTACGTGGCTTACTAAGTAGTCCAGGCTGTATGTCCTGGTCACAAGCGGGTTTGTGTTGCTTGTGACTGTTATGTTCACTGTGTAGTTCCCCGGTAAGAACTGTCTGGCTGTCAGGGTTACGTTCCGGCTTGCCCCTGATGCCAGGTTTGTTATTGTGCTCTGGTTCAGGTATGCGACATCTGTGTCATAGCTTATTGTCACTGTGAATGTGTCTGCGAATGCCTGTCTGTTTGTTATTGTGACATTGAATATGTTTGTTGAGTTTATCGTGACGAATGCGCTTAATGGGTCCAGCACCAGGTCCAAAGGCACCCTCAACTTGTTCAGCGTGATGTTCAGCAGTGCCTGTCCTCCTGGCGGCACCACGCTGCTGTTCTCTCCGTAGTATGTTGCGTTCTCTGCATAGACATGTACTGTATGGACACCTTGTATACAGTCGTATGCTGCCTTGTACTGGTTGTAGAACGGCGGGAATGGTGGAAACCCTGTCCCTGTTGCTGTGCTTATCTGTTGCCCTGTGTTTACGTTTGTTGCTTTCACAGGCGTCCCTGACCCTACTGGCGTGTGTCCTGTGTTGAATACATATCCGTCTACAAGGCATGATACTCCGTATGTCATCGTCGTGAGGCATGCTGTCGCTATTATCATCAGGACGAGCGTCTTTCCGGCTGTCGCTATGGATGAGCACGTCCATGTGTTGCTCTTTTCCGGTCTTCTCCTCTTTCCTGTCCTGTTGTTCTGCATCATTCTTTTCTCTGGCTTTGACTGTCTTCAAACATCCTCAAAACAATGCCTCGAATCCGACCTTCTCGTTCTCTTCCTTGGCTTCTGTGAGGTCTTTGTCCACTCTCTCGAGCTCTTTCATCAGGTCCTCGGGTGACTTTCTGCCTGCTATCTTGTCCACTGCCTTCTTGATTATCTGTTTCTTGGGTTTTGGTACTTCAGGCTCTTTCGCTTCTTCTTTGCCTTCGCCTGCAGGTGGTTTCTGCTCAGGCTCCTCGGGAGTCTTTTTCTCTTCTGTTGTCTTCTCTTGTCCTTTCTGTGCTTCTTTCTTTTCCTCAGCAGTACCTTCTTCTTTCTTCGTCTCCTCTTTCTTCTCTCCAGCAGTCTCTGGCTCCTTCTCTGCAGCCTTTGTCTTCCTCTCCTTCGTAAATGCCTTCTCTGCCTCTTCGACCTCTCTTCCGCCGATAGGTTTCTTCAGCAGGCTGTGTGTTACCCAATGCCCTATTATCGTAAACCCTGAGAATTTCTTCATCTCTTCTCTGGTAAGTTCCATCGATAGCAGGTCTCTTATCTTGAATTCATCATAGTCTTTCAGTTTCTCTACCTTGTCTGCCATCCTGAGTATTGACCTGTCATAGCCGAACTCTTCGAGCTCGCTCTTTATCTGCTTGAGTGTCTTGCCCTCGGCGAGTCCTTTCTTGACCATCTTCACGAATAGCAGGAGATAATCCTTTAACCTTATGTAGAATGGTATGAAGAGTATTATCAGCAGTATGGCCAGAGATGCCCATACTGTTGCTGGTATATGTGTGCAGTCTGTCGGGCAGTTTTCTGCGCTTTCGAATCCTGCGCATATCCCGTCGCCGCATCCGCAGAGCAGGTCTCTTTCTATCTGGTCTTCTGCTACAGGCTTTCCTATCACTATGTATACATCTTCAGGGCTGCACCTGTCGATGGTGAATTCGTAATAGTTGGTGTAACCCGCAAGCGTGGTTGTCCTGTCTAGCTCTTCAAGCGCGTCCTTTATCCTTGAGCTGAGCATCTGTGCTATTAGGTCCTGCGTGTTTTTCTCTATTATCAGGTGTGTGTGGTCCTGGTCGCGTTCCCAGAAGTTGACGCATTTGTTGTCGAGCACAGCATCGCCTATGTACTGTGCTGAACTCACGCCTACCAGTCCGTCATTCAGCTCTTCGCCGAACATCCTGTCAGTCAGTCCTGTCCTCTTGAGGAAATCGTATGATCTTATTCCTGCTATTGCGAGGTAGTCGACGCCAGGTACCCGAGGTACAGACACTCCCTCCTTCAGTGCCTGCAATGTCAGTGGGTTCATTGGCACATAGTCTGTTGCCCTGTCATTGATGAATTCTGTGATGTAGCTCTCGAACTCGACTGCCACAGGCGATCCTTTTGATGGTGATGCCACCAGTATGGCCTTGTCTACCTTGTGTATGAATGTATATCTGTTCGCGTTCTTCTGGTTCTCTTCATAGGCGTACCTCAGCGCTGCCTGTGCGACCAGTCCTCCTAGGCTGTATCCTACTATGTCTATCTTGTTGTACCTGAATGAATTTATCTCAAGATAGTTTGCTAGTTCTTTGGCGTTCTCTTCCACTGGTTTTGATACTAGGTAGCTGAATGTCCATAACTGGTACGGCTGGTTCGTTGTCCTGTATGTGTTTATGAAGTTGTCCCATACCCTATATGTTCCGAACATTCCGTGGACGAGGATGACTGCCCTCTTTGTGTCAGGGTTGGGTGTGAACGCGTTCCTGAATCCTGCTGTGTCGCAGTCTTCGCATGTTATTGTCATCGGCGCGATTGTCACCTTGCCG
>DUGW01000140.1 GCA_013331125.1 Candidatus Woesearchaeota archaeon
GCTCCAGGTCATCAGGGCTGAATATGTGGAGATGCTCTGCGAGGTCTGAATGGGCAGCGATCGAGACGACACACTTCACGCGCTCGTCACGTGCCGCGGCGAGGATAGCGACGTCAGCACCCATGCCATGACCCACCAGAGCAACGTTCGAGTGGTCGATGTAAGGTAGAGACTCCAGATAACTTATCGCAGATATCACATCATCGACCTTCTGGGTTATATGGACATCAGAGATTTCACCGTCAGAACGGCCATGACCATGGAANNAATTGCCACCGAACTTATGCAACACGATGACAGGAGGGAAACTGGTCTTCTCGACAGTGTCAGGGAATTTCAGGACGCCCCTAAGGGCATGCTTAAGAGAATTCTGGAACTCTACCTCCTGGACAGGCATCTCAATCCCCTTCGCAAGGACCAGGCCTGTAACCCACCACCACATCAGTAGAGATGCAGGCAGAACAGGGATTGTTGAACTCCTCCCAGCGGCCAGTGGAGTTGACCTTGGCACAGACAGGCTCGTAGCCCTCAGTACATATGGTCTTGCCCCAATACTCATCGCCGCAGCGGGTCACGTTCATGCCAGGAGCGCAATTACCACGATAGAAGGCCCACTCCTCACACCAGGAACCATCATGGAAAGTGCAGATACCATACTCACCGGACTCACTCTTCTTCGCCGACCAGGAATACCCCTTGTCGATGCAGTTGGTTGATGCCGGATTGGCGATACCTGTCTTGGCAGCCTCCCACTTCTGGGACTGCTCCTCAGGAGTGCCCATATACTTCTGAGGCTGGGAATGACAGGCAGTGAGAGAGATAAGGGATGAAATGATGAAAAGACCGATCATGAAAAAGACAGAAGACCTCATGGAATCACCTCCGACCGAACATGCTCCTGTTGGCCATATGGGCCTGCTTGTGAGGAGAATTGTGACGATAATGATGCGTCTTCGCAGCAGCAACAGCACCCTTGTTCATGGAATAATGGTGAAGTTTGGTGACTGCCTCATCATGACCTTCGTAACCAGTCTTCTTGCTGCGGAAAACAACCTCATGGTCACCATGCTTATCCTCAAAGAATATCACCCAATGGCCAGACTCATCATCACCAAGATGATACTGCCTCTTACCGGCAGAGACAGTGAGCTTGGCGACATACCTCTTCTTTTTCTTCCAAAAGTCGAAAAGACCCATTTTAAGAGGACAAGGGGGAAAGGGGTTTATATAATTTTGCGTGATATACGGGCAGGCTTACAGGAACAGACATAGAATGTGCAAAGATGATCAGAGAGGCCTGATCATTCAGGGACTGACCAGCCAGGATCAGTGATATCCTTCCTTTCAGTCCTATGGACAGGACAGTAGACAGGGACACCGGCGATGAACCCTATCCGGGACTGGAGGAAATCATAACCTACAGGAGGATTGTCCATGCGGAGGCCGAAATCATCAAAACAGCCTTTCTTGCGGAACAGACCGATGAGCCCATCAAGTTCCGGATCATCGACCATCAAGGACTCGCCGATATCGACAGGCACAAGGACAGCCTCCTTGTAATGCCTGATGAGATGCCTCTGCTCATAACAAGAACCATTAGGATAGGCAAACAATGCAAGAGAGACAGGACCCTTGCGGTTCCTCTTGGCCTTGGTCCTGCCGATTATCCTGACATTACCAGGACCGACATATTTAGGGACCCAGATCTCGCCACGAGGGACATCAGCGCAGTGCCTAAGATACATCTCAAGATCATACTTAGGGAAATCAAACCCTGAAAACATACGGTCAGTCATCTCGACCTTTGCAGCTTTGGGGTGGTTTAAAAAGCTTGTGGAGAAGGGAGTCTCTGAAGACGAGAAGAGTCGTCCCAGATAGGTGATGGGTAAATTATATAAGCCAACAACAGGCAAGAGGCAGGTAATCTTCAAATCATCATATCAACAAATACGAGGCGATAAAATGGCAAGAGGATTACCGGCATTATTCACTACACGTTCTGGAAGACCTTTGGCGCGAGAGATCGCGAAGGAACTGACCTCAATTATGGAGAACAGACTGCAAGAACTTGCGAGAGAGCCGACACTTGACAAAAGACAAGAGGCAGAGATACAGAGGATAAACAGGATCAGGGCCATGAATGTCGAATACTTCGGCAAGTCAAGAGGGGGACTGTTCCCTAGACATATCTATATCGAGGATTTCAGCGATGGAGAGATACACGTAGTCATCGACGATTACAAATTAGCAGAAGAAAAACCCGAGGTCGCAAACAGCGTCAGAGGACAGGATGTCTTCCTGGTATCTGCATCCTACGAACCGCCAAGAGATACGGAAGAACTCATCAGGACTGCGGCAGCCAAGACAGGATCGAGCGACATGACGCCCGCATTCCTCGAGGAACTCGTGAGGGAAATCAGAAAAGACCGATCAGTAAACGACAATGTGATGGAGGCGATGATAGCACTCCGCACACTCTCGATATGCGACGCGGAAAGGGTGACATGGATATGCCCTTCAGCACCATACGCAAGACAGGACAGGAGCAAAGAGCGGGAGGCATCGATAGCAAAGCTTGTCCAGGAGTTCTCTGAAGTCTGCAGGGTCAGCCACGCAGTATTCGAGGACCTGCACGCAGACCAGATAAAGAGCTACTACCAGGACCAATTCCAGACAGCAGACAACATACAGGCATCAAGAGTGCTGCTCCCAGGCATACAGCAGCTCATCGCAAAATCAGACATCCCGCCAGACAAGGTAAGACAGCATTTCTGCGTCGAGAGCCCAGATGCAGGAGCGATGAAAAGGGCGAGATGGTACGCGAACAAGCTGGGCATACCATTAGCATACGCAGACAAGATGAGAGACTACAGCATACCTAATTCAGTGGCAAAAGTAATAGTAATCGGAGACGTGAAGGACCGACACGCAATAATCATCGACGACCTCCTTGACACAGGAGGCACATTGGTCAATATCGCAAACGAGACTGTGG
>DUGW01000112.1 GCA_013331125.1 Candidatus Woesearchaeota archaeon
GATCAACCTTCCTTCCCCGCATTCTGTCTACAGGGATTTCCACCAGCATTCAAGGGATGGCCGTGGTATCCTTGCTGTTGCGTTCACAGATTCCCGCGATGATGATGCGCGTAACCGTCATATGCTCAGCATGAATTTCTATCGCAACATCCGTGAGAAGCTTCCTCCTGAGATGAGGAGTGTCCTTCGCGGTTCTGAGAGGGTGAACTCTCTCAATGCTGTCGGTTTTGCCCCTCAGCTTTTTCTCTATGTCAAGGCTGTTGAGGTGGGTCATCAGGACGACAGGCCTATCCATGATTATTATCTTTGGCTTCTCGACGCTGGCACTCCTGAGGGTTGTTCTGTGACATTGCCTTTGTTCGGTATGGACTCAAGTGATGCTCGGCTTGCGTTTGATATCTACTCCGGTACTGATGATAAGTATGAGTCTGTCGCCTTGTTGCGTGACCTTTTCCTGGCTGACATGACTCCTCATGATGACTGTTATAACTGGCCTGCCATCAGCCGCACTCTTGCCCATCGTCGTAATTCCTCATCTTTCCGCGGTTTCAGTCTTGATGCCTTCCTGGCCAATTATTTTGTCATCGGCAGGCTTCTTGATCCTGCTTTCGCCGGCTTGGCAGCTGATACCTTTGAGAACACTTACGCCAGGAATATCCTTGCTGAGTATCGCGAGGACCTCCAGGCCATGCAGGGCAGTGTTGGTGACGATCCGACTGTGACTGTCCATTCCCGTGTGAATGTCTCTCTTTTCCAGGGCAATAAGAAGAGGGTGCATGACGCAGAGGGCAATGTCCTTCCTCTTCCTAAGTATTCTCCTGGTCCTGATGATGTCCGTATCAGGCATATCTGTCTTGGCAAGCTTGACAGCCGTCCGAGGGAGATTCTTGTAGACTTCGGTGAGCGCCTTGACCCTGATTTCCATGGTGAGGGGGCAGAGAGGAGGTATTCCTGCAGGCTCAAGATGACCTACACCCCTGAATGACCTCAGATAACCCCCATAACCTTTATATACACCCTCTTTCTCCAAATCACTATATTATATATAAGCCGCCTAGGACGGCTGTTATAGGTGAATATCATGAGCAACAGATACCATACGATAAGGCTGCACAAGAAGCGCCCTAAGAAGGGTCCTGCAGCACCTGTTAAGCCTAAGGCTTTCAAGTCAGAGGCATCTGCCAAGAAATGGGCTGATTCCCATGGCATGAAGGGCTACAAGGTTGAAGCCATCGCTGACAAGAAGTTCAAGCTTAGGGCTAAGTAAGTCAGTTTTACTGGCTCTTTAATCTTTTTGCTGACATCTCTATCTCTTCTTCATCTGCCCTGCCATACGCCAGTCTCTCCCTCAATTCTCTCCATCCCTTCCCTTCCGGCATCAGCACCCTCATCATCTCGTAAACCACTGATTCATTCTTTGATCCTTTCTTTGTGGTGCTGTACCCGCATATCTTGTCCTGGTAATATCCTGTGCACAGCCTGTATTCTCTTCCGTCTTCTGTCCTGAACACCTTTCCATCATGACTCACAGGTTTCCGTGTGCCTGTCTCCCTGTCATGCTCGTAGAATCCTTTTCTTGCGTAATCATAACCCAGATATACCTGTTCATCGCTTGCTCTCTGTCCTCTCTCATCCTCGACAGCTATGACGAACAGTTCTTCTCCTTTCATCCCTCCCAGCTGTCTTATTATCCTTGCATTCTCTCTCTTCCTTGATTCGAGAGTCAGGTATTTGATGTCCTCTCTCACCCTCACCCTCCAGATGTAATCGTGTATCTCTCCTTCTCCGCCTGCCAGCTCCCGTCCTGCGCTTCCGAGATACCTTACTGCCTCTCCGGCATCCTCGAAGCACTTCTCGACGAAGTCTCTCACTATCCTTGTCTTTACTCTCGGCTCTGTCACCCTTATCCTTTCGTCAAGTGATCGTGCCTTCTTGCTTGGTATCTTGACTCCTGTCCTTAGTATCATCCCCTGGAACCTGTAGATCGCCCTTCCTCTGCCGAGTGATATCAGGTCCACAGTCCCTAATTTCCTCATCCCTGTCTTTGCCGCATCTTCATCACTCATCTCTTTCCGCATGAAGAAGTTGTTGCTTGCCTGGTTCACGAGTCCGTGCTGTGCTACAGTGCCCATCCTCTCGTCTATCCCCTCTACCATGGCCTTCTCCAGTCCTTTGTGGTCTGTCCCGTATTTCGGGAAGAACTGTCTTGCATGCCTCTGGTCCCATGCCATCATTGTCAAGTCATATACTGCTTCCCGTGCGAAAGCGTCGAGTATCTCCATGTACATTATCCTCTGCGCTGCATTGCCTGCCGAATCAAGTCTTTCTTTCAGTTTCCTTATGTTGTCGTATCTTCTCAGTACTGTGTACAGTGCCTCGCTTATCGGTGATCCGTGGTACATCGTCACTCCTCGCACAATCCCTCTGTGGTCTCCTGCGCTCGGTCTCTTTATCCTCTGCAGGGAGTCTGCTATCAGCTCCTGTTTCCTCTGTTTGTATGCCACGTTTGCCCTTCCTTCTTTCAGCGGCGGCTTCTGCTCGTCAAGCTCTTCCTGGAACATGTCTGTCTGTGCCTTTCTTTTCGGTCTTGGTGGTCTCTCGTATCTTGTCTGGTCGAATGCCTCCAGGTGTCTTCTCTTCTTGTCTCCGTGTTCTGTCCTTGGCTTCCCGTACTTGTCGAAGTAGACCCTGTCCCACCATCTCTTGACGAGTTTTGCAGGCCTGAAGTTCAGTGCTGACTGGAATCCTGTCCCTGTTGCGTATGCTATGAACCTGAGTCTTGGTATCAGGCTGTATGCTATCTTCAGCGGCACCTCTGTGTCTTCTTCTGCATACCTGAGTCTCGGTCCTATCTTCTCGACATCTCCTGTCTCGTCGTATTCTGCCCTGCACCTGTCCAGCTCTTCGTAATTGAGTGATTTGTGGAATGTCAGCTGCTCTATCCTTCTCTCCCCTGCTCCTGGCCGTACGTCTACCTGTTCCATTATCGTGAAGAACTCGTCCAGCGTCTCTAGTTTCTTGTCTGGCAGGAAGTCATTGTAATATTCTGCAGCTTTGCAGTTGTCCATCTCGAACCTGTCCACTGCCCTGAGTCTCACTCCCCACTCTCCATGTCCTCTGTCCTCGAGGAAGAATTGTGAATTGTCGATGTTTGCCAGGAATATTCCGTCATTGACTGCCACCATCTCTCTTTTCTTCCTGATGAATCCCCTTTTCATCAGCTGTCTCCAGTCGTATCCTTGTCCGTTCTGTGTCACAACTGTCGGCATCCCGAGCATCCTTCTTGCTATCTCCAGCCTCAGCTCCAGCGCGTCTGGCACATGCACATATTCTGCCAGTCTCAGCCCGTAATCATGCTCTGGGTAGTATCCTATGAGTGTGTTCTCTGTCTTCTCTTCTCTTCCTCTCCGTCGTGATATCGCTACAAGGTCTGTCTCGCTCCTCTCTTCCCACCAGTATACCTGTTCTATGTCCACTGATCCCTGGTCAAGCAGTATCTCCAGGTCTTCGTTCGGTCTTTCATCGTCTCTTCTTCCGAATGAGTATCCTTTCTTCCTTTCGCGCAGCACTATCCTTGCTCTTCTTTGCCCGAGGTCGAACATTAGTTGGTTGTCCGGGCTGAGGCTCTTGACCTTCTCTT
Source organism: Candidatus Woesearchaeota archaeon (assembly GCA_013331125.1). The sequence continues at coordinate 3,641 of DUGW01000112.1, forward strand.
CGAGTCCTGCTGCCTCTTGTTTTATCTTTTCCCGTCGCGCTCTCAGCTCTTTGGCATTTTCTTTCCCTCTTGCCCTCTCTTCTGCGTATTCTCTCATGCTCATGTGCAGCGTGTTCTGTCCTCTTGCTATCTCCTGCAGTGCTTCTTCCATCTGCAGCCAGATGTCTGGTCTTCTCAGCACTATGTTTGCGTACTCTGCCGGTTTTATCTCTCTCCCTTCTGTGTCCTGTAAGAATTCGTCTATCGGGAACAGGAATGGTCCGTATCCTGACTCCCTGTCCCTGAAGTACATGACTAAGAACTTCTCTCCGCCGAGGTTTGTGCCTTCGGCATGTGTGTATAATGCCCTTCTTGTCTCTCTTTTTAAACCCCCCAAATGTCCTACCTCCTGCTTATAAGGTAGGGACAACTTATTTATATTTCTCTCTTTGTTCCTTATATAAGGGAAGTCATCAAGTCAAAGGGGGTCAGTCATGCCGCGTGCAGTCTCATCAGGTAGGAAGCGTACCAATCTGTTCAATTGGGCCCGTATAGAATTCGCTCTCGCTCCTTTCATGCCTTCGATCCTCTACTTCGGGCATACTTCTATGACCAGGGCTCTTGAGCGTATGCATGCTACCGGTATCTGGTACATGGAGATGCCTCACATCGTCGGCCAGCTCAAGCCCATACAGGATGCCCACTTCGCTCTCCGTGAGGATATGGAGGATAAGGAGAATTTTCCTCTCTTCCATGGCAAGACCTATGTTGTCCTTCCAGGCATCTCTGTCGACCAGACTGTGCATGAGCGCGGCATCTTCCCTGAGCATATAGGTTATGACCTTGCGAGTGAGCGCAACCGTCTTTCTTCTGAGATCCTCCGTCTTGCTGAATCTCTCTATCATCAGTCTCTGCCTCAGTCTGGTATGGGTGAGACCTCTTTCCTCCCTCTCTACAATGAGTTCCTTGATAGCTATCGCTGGCTCCAGCTCAATGACTTCCTCTTCCCTGCGAGGGTCCAGATGGATCTTCTTCCTCGCGGTCTCCATGCTGTGCTTGATCACGTCTTGGAGGACCTTGCTGAGTCTGTGAATGATTCTCTCATTGAGCAGCGCAAGACATTGCTCGGCAATACCCGTAAGGCCCTTGATCCTCATCATTTCTATCCTGAGAATTCAAGGCTTTCTCTTCTCTGTGAGGCTGCAGCCACCCAGGTCATCAATGATTTTGCCCTCACTGTCGTCGAGTCTGAGAAGGCCCATGACATCTACGCTGGCAAGTATTGGCATACTATCGAGCAGTGCCGTGCCGGTGTCTATCCTGGTGACGGTGTCATGCGCAGGTTGAAGGATCTTTTCGGCACTGAGGACGGGACTTTTGCTTCTGTCACCATGGAAGAGATCCATAAGAAGATAACCAAGGTCCTCACCTATGACCGTTGGGTCCTTGCGAATGCTTACGCAACTTTTTTCCGTCTTGCCCGTCCTGGCCGTGTCGTCCCCTACGCCAAGAAGACATCTTATGTCCAGGGACTGCTTGACATGGTCCATGAGATAGAGCCTCTCGATATAGAGGATATGGGTATGAAAGGCATCATGCGCAACACTGACATGTCTGTCCTCGGTGAGTGCGATCCTTCTGCTCTCCGTATCCTTGAGAACTTCCTCGCTTTTGAGCTTGAGGAGTTCCTGTATTCCAAGAGGCGTGTCGATGCCAGTTTCAGTTCCATCTATCCCTCTCAGAGGAGCTATGTTGAGCAGTTCAGCGAGCCTGAGGTGTGCTCTGATCTTATCACCTGCACTTCTGTGCGTGATTGCAGTACTTCTCGCTGCGCAAAGGCTTTCTTCGACAACCAGTTCACTCTCGACGACATTGTCGACATGCTTGCAGGTCTTGGCCGCTCTTATTCCCTCTCTGATGCCAGGCGTCTCTTTGATGAGCTGCGTTTCTCTGATGTCCAGCGCAAGGCCCTGGAGGATGATACCTCTGCGGAAAAGTATATCCTTCCTGGTTCTGTGCATCAGGACCTTGCCGCNNGCATGCATGGTCCTGACCTGAAGGTCGAGCCTCTTGTCATACCTGAGGCTCCTGACATCCCTTACCAGCTCCGTGCCTCTGAGTTCGGCACCTCCTGCTATCTTTCGCGTCTGTTGTCCAAGGTGGATCCTCTTAAGCTTCCTGAGACTGTCGATGACAACCGTTTCTCCATCGTCGGTACTGCCACCCATAAGCTCTGGAACCAGCGTCCCTGGCTCTATTATCTTGAGCGTCCTGATGATTCTGTCCCTCATGTCATGGATTTCTGTGAGAGGCGTCTCGCCTTTGTCGCCACACCTGCGATGACAGGTCTTGATGATCCTATCGTCATCCTCGGAAGTGCTGACGCTGTCGCCCAGGTCCATTCCAAGGCAGGTCATTTCCTGATGATACTTGACCGTAAGCGTGCCAATTATTACAAGCAGGCCTTCAATGTCCAGACCATGACCTATAACCAGGCTGCTTTCCAGATGGTCGCCCGTCAGGCGCTCTTTGAACAGATATTTCTTCACCAGTCTGCTCATCAGGAGAGGTATGATCCTCTGTTCGATGAGATAACCGGTTACATCACCTGCATCAACCGTCGTCCTTTCGTCTCTGTCCTCACTGAACCGACTAGGCCTGAGCTTGTCCTTGGTTATGCTCCTGTCCATGCTGCTGATGAGCTGCGTCTCAACGAGCTTGATCCTGTGACCCTGTCAAAGGGTTGGGTCAAGGGTCTTGGCAATATCGTGCGTGGCAATTACCTCGCCCAGAAGGCCATCATGCGTGGTGACATCTGTGTCATGGACTACAAGGGAGCCATGAACAAGAAGGGCATGTGTTCCTTCAAGAAGGTCGGCGGAGAGACCATGGACTGCCTGAACAAACCAAAGTGCGACATGGTCCTCCAAGGCCTAGCAGAAGGCAGACACTGGGAAGACTATTTCCTGGACGGAGTCAGGCTGTAAGGACGGCTGTGCTTGCTGTATTTGGCCTGGGCAGGGCACTTTTTCTGATGTTATATAGTTGCAGAAAATTCTACAACAAACATTAAAGAGATTCTCAGAACGACCATTACCAAAATGGTATCAGAACTATGGTATGAGATACTGAGGACTGCCGAAATACCGAGAGACGGAACGATCATAGAGTTTGCTCCTGGTTTCAAGTCTAAAGTGGGAAGATCGCTTGCTGACTATGATTTTATAGGAGATTATCACTTGATTGAACCTAATCCGAAAGCGCTTGAGCATAGCTTGGCTGAATACAAGAGGATCCTTCCAAGAGCTACAGTTTATGGTCACCGAAAATGCCTCCATGAGCTACGCATCGGCAAGGATATACCTCGATATGCAGATGCTCTTCTGGCCAATCATGCCCTGGACGATATGGTCCTTGCGATGGGGACCCCTCGCGAAGAAGTGGAAGAGTTTTTCTCCAAGGATTCTGGCTCTGAAAGGGTGATGAGGACCAGAGAACTGTGGGGCGCGATGGTTCAGGCGGACTTAGAAAGATATGCCTCAAAGACTATCAAGCAGATAGTGTCTTTTCTGACGAGATCCTGCCCCCAGCTCACGATACTGAGTCATTACGAGGGGAAGACCCTGACGAAGAACAGCATAAAGGCTCCGAACCAGATAGGGAGCTATGTTGCACAAGAATTACAGGGGATACTTCATGCTCGACCTGAAGGGCTGCAAAGGAGTATGCTCGAAAGGGCGGGTTATGGTATGGATTGGGTGATTTTAGATATAAGAATAAAAAGGACGTGGGAAGAAGATGTAAGACTGGCAAGAAGAGTTGGGCCGAAGAATGGAAGAGATGCTATGATTTTAGCTTCTTCGCATTTTTCCACATGAAATTGAAGTAGTTTTCGAATGTCTTTTTTATTTTCTCATTATCGATCAGGATCACTTGGGGCGGCTCATCCCAGACAAAGATTGCGACTTTATTCCCATAGATATTTATGGTTGCAGGCGATTCTACATCTGACGGGACGGTCTTATACTCTGAATATTTCCCTTTCTTTTGTTTCTCTCTTCCTTCTCTTATGATGACCTTTGTCTTTACCTGCTTGGTTTCTTTTCTCTTTCTGAAGATCGGGGAATAATAGGGCATTTTTTTTGTGAAATGTCCTTCGGAACCGATTACAGAATAGGTTTCTCCTTTATCTGTGGAATCTAAAATGTCTTGGAATACTGTTTTCAGCCCCTTATAACCCTGGAACAGTTTCACAGAGCTTTTCTGTTTTTTGAATGAGAACTGTTCTTCCAAGCGCGGGATTATCTTTTTGGCGATCTCTTGTTTTTCCTGGTAATAGTCAAGTATCTTCTTTGGGTTCTCAGGGACATAGATTGTTCTCTTGTTTTCATGGACAGTAGAGACTACGCCTCGTTGTATAAGGCCCTTCAGGGCATTATATGTGCTTGATCTGTCTAACTGGGCTTCTTTAGCGATATTGCCTGCTAACGACGCGCCTAATCTGATCAATGTCAGGTACACTTTTGACTCGTTTACAGAGTAGTTGAGTTTCTCTAGGTCTCTGAATGAAGTGTCTTGGAATATGTCCATATCCTTCAGGAGATCCTTTGTACTATATAAAGGTTATTGTTGAAGTAATTTCTTCAACAAACTTTTTTATACTCCCTTGACCAGGCATGATAGTGACAGCAAGGAGGCGGTGGGTCATGAAGAACAAGTTTATCTGTTTTGAGGGGGTTGACGGTTCCGGTAAGACTACGTTAGCGAGATCGCTGGCCGAAGGGATCGGTGCCAGATATTTCTACAGCCCTCCGGAGATTCTTCTTCCGATCAGGTCTGAAGTCTATAGGTATCATGTTCCTGTCAGGTTCCAATACTATCTTCTTGGGAATGCAATCACCAGTGAAGATGTCAGAAGGACATTGGCCGATCAATCAGCGGTTGTTGACAGGTATATTTATTCAACTCTTGCCTTCCACTTTCAGTTGCAGGATGAGAACACTCGAGACCTCTTGCTTCCAGATGCCATAATTTATGTCACTGCATCGTGGGATGAGATAGATCGTCGCTTGTCTGGGAGAAGACATAGGAAGAGTGGCGAACAGATACCCTACCTTCGATCAGTGCATCAGCAATACAGGAGGATCCTCGGCAATCTTGATTCTGTTGTTGAGATAGATACGACTGGTGAAGCCCCAGCAGAAAGCCTTGGTAAGATAAGAGAAGCACTGGGTGTATGAGATGCAGAAGGAAATAGAGATAAAACTGGATATTCCGCAGGATTTAGGGACAGATACTGTTCTGAAAAGACTGGAGAGGATAGTTCAAGATAGGGGGTTTATCATCGTGTCTCCCAGAGTTGTCGATAGGGATTTTCAATATTATGATACTCCTGGTTTAGATGTTTATATGAGAGGAGAGACGCTGAGAAGAGTCGGGGGTTTTGATCCTGCTGGAAACCGGGGAGCTTTCAGGTACGACTTCAAGATAGGGCCGATTGATGATAGGTACGAAGCCAATCATTGGACTGATGAGAGATTAGATTGTGCTGCAATCCTGGATCGATTTGATTTAGAGAGATTCTATGCAGAGATTTTTCCGAGTGCTTCTGCCAAGACTCAGCATCACAAGATGAGACTAGAAAGAGAAGGGACTATCATTGAAGCGACGTTAGACTGTTTCAAGGTCCTTGATGGGGTCGGGTTTCGTGAACTGGAATTGGAACTTGAACATGGGGATGTATCCGGATTGACAGTTCTTTCTGGGCCTCTTCAAAGTGGATTGGGTCTGGAGAGGTCACACAGACAGAAATACAGCAGAGTGATTGAATCCATGCCGAAATACAGGACATTGATATTGAATCATCCCCCTTGATACCAGGAACTATCCCGACCTGAACCCCGCCCATCACCTTTATATATAATCCCCCCTCTGTCCTCTTCATGGACTGCAAGTGGTGTAACTTCAAGGATGATTATCTTAAGCTTAAGGAGTATACCTACTGGGATCTTTATCTTCTTGAGAGTCATTCTGTCCTTGGTTGGTGTGCTGTCGCTCTTAAGAGGCATGCAGAATACTTTGATGATCTGACTGATAAGGAGCTCATAGAATTGAAGCAGGTCGTGAGTGATTGCAGGTCTGCTCTTGACAAGGCTTTCCATCCTGACTGGTTCAATGTCATGCAGCTTGGGAATATGGTCAGGCATATCCATTTCCATCTTGTCCCCCGTTACAAAGACCCGAGAGAGTTCGAAGGCCGTTCCTTTGTCGATCAGGACTATGGCAAGATGCTGGTTGACAGGTGGAAGCCTGAGGATAAAGAGTTCTTGACAAAGCTGGCCGATCATCTCAGGAAGGATCTCTAGATATTGTAAGGACGGCTGTGCATGCTGTATGCGCTATTCCCCTATTTAAATAACCCTCAGCACAACCTTTAAAAACAATCTCATTTCCTCAGCTATTATATTTATATACTAATACTCTGAGAGATGACCTATGAACGACATCGGGAACTATAATTTCAAGGCTGCTGAAGAAGGCACTATCAAGTTCTGGGAAGATAATAAGGTCTACCAGAAGGCTAAGGCCAAGGGCAAGGGTAAGAAACCTTTCTTCTTCATCCAGGGCCCTCCGTACACCTCTGGTAAGCTCCATATGGGTCATGCCTGGAACAATTCCCTGAAAGACATGGTCCTTAGGTACAAGCGTATGCGTGGTTTTGACGTGTTTGACCGCGCTGCCTATGACATGCATGGTCTTCCTACTGAGCGCAAGGTCGCTGCTCTCCACAAGCTTGACATGAAAGAGGATATCCTCAAGTTCGGTGTCGAGAAGTTCGTCAAGGAATGCATCAAGTGGAGCCTTGAGAAGGCTGATGACATGAACAAGGACCTTTGGCGTACCGGTGTCTGGATGGATTATTCTGATTATGCCAAGCCTATCGATAATTCCTATATCGAGGGTGAGTGGTTCCTTATCAAGAAGGCCCATGAGAAAGGGAGGCTATACGAGGGTCTGCGTACCATGTCCTGGTGTGCTTCCTGTCAGACTGCCATGGCCAAGCATGAGTGCGAGTACAAGGAGGTCAAAGAGCCTTCCATATTCGTCAAGTTCCCTGTCAAAGGCAAGGACAAAGAATTCCTTATCATCTGGACCACCACTCCCTGGACCATCGCCTACAACCTGGCAATAATGGTCCATCCTGAATTGGACTACGTGAAGGCAAAGGTCGGCGACGAGATATGGATCCTTGCCAAGCAGCTGGCTGCTCCTGTCATCCAGACTTTCACTGATTACACTCTTGAAGTACTTGACGAGTTCAAAGGCGCTGACCTCGAAGGTCTTGAATACACCCATCCATGGGACAATAAGTGGAATCATTACAAGGAGATCAAGGCGCAGCATCCTAAGGCTCATACTGTCCTACTCTCTTCAGAATATGTCAACCTCTCTGCAGGTTCCGGCCTTGTGCATTGTGCCCCTGGCTGTGGTCCTGAGGATTATGAGGTCGGTTACGCCAACAACATCCCTGCTTTCAACAACCTCCGTGAGGACGGTGTCTTCCCTGAGGATATGGGTGAGTTTGCAGGGCTGAAAGCCAAGAAAGATGATCTTAAGTTTGTCGAGGCCATGAAGAAGGATGGTATCCTCGTCGCTACCACTGAGGTCGAGCATGATTATGCCCATTGCGAGCGCTGCCATAACCCTGTCGTCTTCCGTACGACAAAGCAGTGGTTCTTCAAGGTCGAGGATCTGAAGGAGCGTATGCTCAAGGCCAATGAGAAGATACATTGGGTGCCTGACTCTGCAGGCCGTGCCATGCATGGCTGGCTTGACCATCTGCGTGATAACTCCATCACCAAGCAGCGTTATTGGGGCACTCCTGTCCCTATCTGGAAATGTCCTACCTGTGATAAGTATGAGGTCATCGGTTCTGCTCTTGAGCTGAAGGAGAAGGCAGGCCATTGTCCTGAGAATCTCCACAAGCCCTGGATCGATGATGTCAAGATCAGCTGTGACTGCGGTGACATGATGCATCGTCTCCCTGACATCCTTGATGTCTGGATAGATGCCGGTACTCTTTCCTGGAATATCCTTAATTATCCAAGTGACAAGGAGTTGTTTGAGAAACTTTACCCTGCTGATTTCATCCTTGAGGCCAAGGAGCAGGTCAGGGGTTGGTTCAACCTCCTGCTGGTCACCTCTTATCTCGCTTTTGACAAGCCTTCTTTCAAGGCTTGCTATGTCCATGGCATGCTCACTGATGTTGGCGTCAACAAGATGTCCAAGTCTTTGGGTAATGTCATCTCTCCTTATGAGCTGATCGACAAGCACGGCGCTGATACCCTGAGGTATTACATGATGGCCACCACTGCCGGCGAGGATGTGAATTTCTCCTGGGAAGAGGCCAAGCTTAGGAACAGGAATCTCGGCGTCCTCTGGAATATGCATAAATATCTGATAGAGAGGGGCCGTCTGAACGGTTTCGGCCTTAAGGATGCCAAGGATCTCTCGAAGATCGATGACGTCGAGCGTTACATGCTCTCGAAGACCCATTCCACTCTTCAGAAGGTCACCTCTCTCATGGAGGTCTACCATCTTGATGAGGTCCCTTCGCTTGTCGCTGATCTTTTCCTTGAGCTTTCAAGGACCTATATCCAGCTGACTAGGGATAAGTCCTCTTCAGAATCCATAGATGAGCGCAGGGCTGTGTTCGCCACTATCTATAACTCGCTCATGGAGAGCATCAAGATGTTCTCTGTTGTCTGTCCTTTCATAACTGATGCTATCTATCAGAACCTCAGGTCTGAGTATGGCCTTGAGGCTGAGAGTATCCACCTGACTGATTGGTCTGAACCAGTCTCTTCACTTATCGACACTGCGTTGGAGAGTAGGTTTGAGCATGCTAAGTCCTGCATACAGGCTGTGCTTGCTGCCAGGGAGAAGGCCCAGTTGGGTGTCCGCTGGCCTGTCGGTGATGTCATGGTCGTGACTAAGGATGATGATGCCAAGCAGGGCATCGAGCATTTCGCTGGTCTGATCAAGGTCCAGACGAATGTGAAGAACCTCACTGTCGCTCCTTTGTTCAAGGATGTGAGGGTGACTGCCAAGCCTGACTATGCCAAGATCGGTCCTGAGTTCGGTGACAGGTCTGCCAGCATAATCGCCAAGCTCTCTCTGGTATCTCCTGAGAGCATCCTCGGCAAGATTGAGTCTGATGGTAAGTATATCCTTGATGCTGATGGTGAGAAGGTCGAGATCCTGAAGAAGCATCTTATAGTCAAGCGTGAGGTGCCTGAGCATTTCGTCGAGTCTGAGATGCGCGGTGGTTTCACCTATCTTGATAAGAGGCGTTCTGATGAGCTTGACAATGAGGGCTTTGCCCGTGAGCTCATGCGCAGGATCCAGTCCATGAGGAAGGAGTTCAGTCTTGTCAAGACTGACCGTATCTCTGCCTATGTGAAGGTCAGCGGTGATCTTGCTCCCAGGCTGAAGTCCTGGACTGATGCTGTCAAGGATAAGGTCGGTGCCTCTCAGCTGGTCATAAGCGCGAATGAGCCTGGCAGGATGCATCAGCATAGGTCCAAGTTCAAGATCAAGGACCAGGAGCTCGTCGTGGATTTCGACAAGCTGTGATATCTTCATTATTTCTCTTTCATCCCTTATTTTTTCTTCTCTTGTCCCTTAAGGTGGATTAATCCTTCTCTGTTTTAAATCGTTAAATACTCTTTTCTATCCATGGAAATATACTTTCAGAAATACACTCATCATGAACCAAATATTTATTAAGTTGCGCCGACGCCCAGGATTTGAAAAAGGGGTGAATACCCTATTTTTCTTTGATTTTCTCGTCGAGAATTTAGCGATCATTCGTCACTGCTTGATTAATCTGTGTGTTCGTCACTTGAACATCATGATTTCTTTGTTGCTGAGTTTCCTGTGTGTCCCTCTCCTGAGTTCTCCCAGGTCCAGGTTTCCTACCCTTGTCCTCATCAGCCTTGCGACATTGTATTCCATGGCTTTCATCATCCGCCGGACGATCCTGTTCTTTCCTTCGTGTATTGTTATCTCTATCGTCTTCTTGTCTTCGCTTGCATACCTGACTTTTGCCGGTCTTGTCTCTGCCCCGAACTCGTCTATCCATACGCCTTTCTTCACCTTTTCCAGGTCTTCGTGTCTGAACTCCTTGTCGAGTGTCACCAGGTATGTCTTCTCTACCTCGTATCTTGGGTGCATCACTTTGTTTGCCCAGTCTCCGTCATTCGTGAGCAGCAGCAGGCCTTCTGTCTTGTAATCCAACCGACCGCATGGTATCAGTCTTGTCTTGAACGGTAGGTATGAGAATATCGTCTTCCTTCCTTTTGGGTCATCGAGTGTCGTCAGGCAGTCTACAGGTTTGTGGAACATCACATAGAGTTTCTTTCCCAGCTCCAGCTTCTTCCCATCGACTATTATGTTGTCTCTGTCAGGGTCTGCCTTATCCCCTAACCCGATCACCTTCCCGTTTACCTTGACCTTCCCCTCAGCGATGAGCTCCTCTGCCCTCCGCCTGGAAGTGATGCCTGCATTGGCGATTATCTTCTGGACTCTCTGTAGCATATTTTTACGGGAAATGTTTATAAATATAAATCATTTGTTTCTCGATTATGGACTATCTGACCATAGGGATAATAGCAGGCGTCGTCATCCTTGTCTGGCTTGCCCTCAAGGGCCTTCACTGGGCCAAGATGCTTCTTCTTGCAGGTATCCTCGGTACTGCTGCCTATTTCGCGTATAAGTTCTTCTTCTAGGCTCCAGCGCTCTTGTCAATATCTTTTTTTTTGGCAGAATTATGGTGAATACTTGGCAGGCGCTATCTTGTCTTGTTCATTGCAGTACTCTTTGACAGGATAGAGGTTTGATTCTTCATTCACTGTCTTGAAGACGCATGGGTAATAGTTGTCTTCTGGCATGCATAGCAGGTCTGTGGTTAT
>DUGW01000099.1 GCA_013331125.1 Candidatus Woesearchaeota archaeon
TGTGTTCTCTGTGTTGGATGTTACCCAGTATCTTCCTTTGTCATCTGCTATTCCTGTGCTTATCTTTGTCAGCACTGGTGCTGCTCCGTCGAATATCAGGGGTATCTCGAAGGTGTCTGAATATCTGTTCTCTCTTATGTCCTTTATCGTGAATGTTATTGTGGGGTTCGCTCCGCCCAATGGTATGAACATGAGTATGTTGTTTATCTCGCATTTCCACAGTCCTTCTCCTTCAGTCTCGTTTGAGCATTCTATCTGGAACCTGTTCATTGCTGCCTGGTCTGATCCCAGTATCTGTGAGTAGACTGCTGCGAATTCTGGCCTTGTGTTGAGTTTGCTTAGGTCTGCGAATAATGTTGAGACATTCAGTGGTGAGTCTTCCTGGAAATAGAGCTCCAGCCTCACGTTTCCGAGCGGTTTTCCGTCATAATACTGGATTTTTCCTGCCGACGTCCACAATGATGCGTTTACGAGTTTCGGCGGTTCGAAATCTATGAGTATGTCTTTGCAGTTCTCTGATGTCTGTCCGAGTCTGTCTTCTGCCCTTAGGCATATCCTTCTCTGTGATGTTCCTGGGGGTATGCTGAGCAATGTCTTGTTCTGTACTGAGCAGTATGGTGTGTTGAAGTTTGCCTCTCCTATCTTCTGCAGATTATGTATGAATGATACCTTCTTTATCCCTGAGCAGATGCTTGTTGGGCATGTCGGGCACAGCCTGTCTGCTACGATATATGTTGCTGAGACATTGTCTCCGTCTCGTATGACATTGAATGAGAGTGCTTGTGGTGGTGTTGAGTCTACCAGCAGCCGCAGCATCAGTTTTCCGAACTCAAATGTCTGCATGTCTGGGTTGAACAATTGTACCTCATAGAGGTGTTCTCCGGCAGGTCTTTCTTCCACGATAGTGGTCTCGCAGTCTGTGTATTCTGTAAGGTTATTGTATTTGCAGGTGAACCTCTGCGCAGGGTTTCCCAAAAGTACAAATCTGCTTGACATTAACTCTCCGGGCGTCCTTGCAGATTTTGCTGTTACGTTTATTGTTGTCAGGTCCTGCGTGACTCTCCTGAAACCCGCCACCCTATCTATACCATGTACATTTCCATAGAATTGCGCGTAGGATACTGATGCGTATATGGGCAGGATTATCATTAAGTATATAAGAAATACGCAGACAGGCTTAATACCTCTTTTTGACATTTTTCAGCCTCTCTGAACATAGTTTTATTTATAAATGTTTGGTCGAAGTGGAGCATTTAATGCCAGGATCAGATTCTCGATGATCAGAAACAAACAGAATAACTCAGAATAGTGCTGGTGTTATGAAGCTTTCCATGAGTGCTGCAAAGAAGAGTATGCCTAATGCTATCAGCATGAGTGTTGATGAGTCAAGCATTATCCGCTGGAATTTGTCTGTCTGGAAGTGTTTGTTTATCACTGCTGCGCTTATGATCCCTCCTGCAAGTCCTGCCACCATGTATGCTGCCATCTCTGGTAGTCCATGGAAGAGGTATCTGCTGAATGCGTATGTTGTGGTCTGTGTCATCGCCGCCATCTTTGTGAATCCTGCTGTCGCCGCGTATTTTGCGACCCCAAGTTTTATGAGGTTGCCTATCGCTGCTGCCACGACTGATGCGTTCCATGTGAGTATGAATATCGCTCCTGCTCCGTAGAAGAACGAGAACAGTATGCAGAATATGAGAACTTTCATGTTGTTGAACAGTATCTTTGTGAATAGTCCCATCGACACCGCATCGCCTACGACCACTGGCGAGTTTATCTGTGCTATTGTTATTATCTGTTGTTTGAATACCATCTGTGACATGTTGTCTGGTAGGAACACATACCACATCACGTATGCTATTGTCATGCCTACGAAGAGGAAGATGTAGAAGAACAGCACTTTGCTGTGTCTTTTTAGCATCTTTGTCTCTTGCTCTTCTTCCATATCTGCCTGTTCCTCCCGCCTCAGGGTGTGGAACATCAGTGGTATGACTGCGAATACTGTGAGGAATATCATGACGAGGTCTGCCTTGTCCCTGAATATCCAGTATCCCAAGAACACCCCTATTGAGGCCACGAATATCCCGTAGAATAACATCTCCCAGGGCTTGCTTACTGCCCTCAGCGGCCTCATCAATGATTCGAAAACCATGCTGGAAAACCCTTTTATAAACTATTTAAATCTTTCTACTGCTTGACTTTCCGAAGAATCCTTCCTTAAATAGGTTAATTTTAAATACACCCCGCGGTTCCCAGACCACATGGATTACGAGAAGATGCTTGATAAGGCCAGGGATGAGATGCCAGAGTCTGTTTTTGAGTCTGAGCGTTTTGAGATCCCGAGGGTCACTGGTCATATCCAGGGCAATAAGACGATTCTCAGTAATTTCAATACTATTGCCAACACCCTTAACCGCCCTCCTGAACATATCCTTAAGTATCTTTTCAAGGAGCTTGCTACTCCGGGAACATATAGGAATAACGTCCTTATTCTCGGTACTAAGGTCCCTGCTGCCAGGATCAATGAGAAGATCCGTAAGTACGCTACTGAGTTTGTCCTTTGCCCTGACTGTGGTAAGCCTGATACCAAGATCATGAAAGAGGGCGAGATAACTTATCTTCGCTGCCAGGCCTGCGGCTCCAAGCACACTGTCAAGTCAATCAAGGCCTGATTGTATTTTGGTTATTTTTAGATTATTATTATTATCAGATTCTCAGAACCAGCTTCCCAATCCTAACTGTTTCTCCTTTTCCTTTCCGAACACGCCTTCGATCCTTCGTTTCACCAGTTCCAGTGTCTGCTTGAGGTAGTTTGGCAGTTCATATTTGTCTGCCAGGCTCATGCTCGGTTCGAGGTACTTCACGATCGACCCTTCTGATATCGTGAATATTATCTTCCCTCCGCATTTTGAGCATTTCCCGTTCAGCGGTGGTCTCCTGAATTTTTCGTTGCAGTTCACGCATCTGAATTCCTGCATGGAGAATTTTCTCAGGTTTCCTTTTATGTCTCTTATGAAATGTTTCTCTATCACGAGCCTTGCCACGTCTGGCGCGTCTACTGCCCTCAGTTTTCCTGCCAGGTCCATCTGGGACAGCAGTTTGTCCTGCATTGATGGGAGTGTCTTGTATGCTGAGCATAGCACTCCTGCGTTTATGTTGTCTGTGTCGTGTGTGAATCCCCATCCTTCGTACTGCTCTGGTTTTCCCAGCACATTGGCGACAGTCTCTATCTTCACTTCCCATGGCATCTTGTATTCCAGGCACGCGTTGTAGAATTCCAGTGGGTATTTCCATGCCCTGTCTACCTTGAATGCCATGTCGTCGACTTCTGATGGTGTGAGTATCGACGTCAGCACCAGTGGCGCGTCCATTGTGCTTCCTCTTGATTCTGGCAGGTATTTCTTTGAGAAGTTCAGGAATGCGTCCATCAGCAGGAACATGCATGTCTCGTCTCCATCGCAGTCCCTTCTCTGCGCCGCGTGTATCAGTGGTGTCGCCAGGAATCCTTGTGTCTTTGAGAATCCTACTATCCTGCATACTGTCCCTGCGCTTGTGTGTGGTGCCAGTCCCACTACGAGTTGTCCTGCCAGGTCGTCTTTTGATTTCAGGTTGTAGTATGGTTCCAGCCCGTATAGGTTCACGAGCAGGTCGTCTATGAATTGTGTGACCCTGAACAGGACATCGTCGCTTGATTCGTCTGGGCTGTCTGGGCAGCACGGTATTATTATGTCCTGTGGTAGGAGTTCGACTATCTGTTCTTCGTTCTCGAGTTCTCTTCCGTTTATGTCCTTGTCGTATCCCAGCTCTTTGAGTTTCTGTATGCTTGTCCTTATCTCTTTTGGCTTGAAGTGTGTTATCGGCAGTTCGCTTGCGTCGTATCTCGTCGTTCCGTCTTTGTTCACGAAGATTCCGTGTTTCGCTCTCAGTATCGCTTTTGCCAGGTGTTCTGGTGTGTGTTCTTTGTTGCTTGTCCCTCTCACCCCTTTTATGAGGTCTGGGAACGTCGTCATGCCGAGGTTCTTGAGTGTTTGGCTGAAGTATTCATGTATGGGTATTGCCCATCTTTTGTATGGCAGTACCTTTTCGTGTTTTGGGCATTTCTCTTCCTCCAGGGCCCCGCATGTCTGGCAGAAGTGTAGTTTTTTTGTCTCTGATCCGCATTTTAGGCATCTGCTGAATACGCTCTCTTCGTTGCATTTAGGACATTTGTATGTCGCGAATTCTGCTGTCACCTTCTTCTCTTCTATCGCTGATTGGAAGCATCTGAGTCTTCCCCCCTCTTCACCTACCGGGAACAGTCCGTGCGGGCTTCCTGTGAGCTTTCTCATCTTTGCCTTTTCTGGTCTTCCCATCCTGCTTCCTATGAATATCCCTGCCTTGTCTCTCTGCTTCACCTCGCAGACCTTGTTCAGCACGTCCAGTGTTGTCTTGTTCTGCTCATCAACAGTCATGGCCAGAAGTCTTTCTTCGTCGAATTCGTCGCCTATCTTGAAGAGTTCTTTGAGTATCTCTGTCGTTTCTTTGTCGAATATCACGAATTCGTTTGTCGCTACCTGGTGCGGTATGCCCATCAGCTCAAGTTTCCTTTTCTCTTCTGGCTTTATCGGCAGTATGCCTTTCTTTATGCCTTGGTCTCCTATCTCTGTCCTGAGTCTTCTCAGCCACTCGACGAGGCTTGGTAGTTGTTTCTTTTCTATTGCATTCCAGTAGTATGACCATTTTGGGTGTAGGAATGTCTCGGTGGTCTTTGCTATCTTTATCGCTGTCTTTGCCTCTGGTTTCTCGTATAATGGTCTTTTGAGGAACCGTTCTATCTTCTGTGGCGGGCAGTCTATGAGCTCGCTGAGTTTATGCTCGTCGAGGTTTCCGAATATGTCCACCATCTTCTTCTCGAGCTCTTGTGACCACCATTCTTCGCAGTACCCTGGTGTCACCAGCATGTGTGCTCGGTCCAGGAAGTCTCCGTAGTTTATCAGTGCGTCTCCGAGGAAGAGCACCTCTACGACTTCTTTCTTGTGTTGTTTTGCCTCTTTCTCTGTGTTGAGCTGAAGCACTGATCCGTCCTTGAGTTTGACTATTGGTCCGTCTATTGTGTCGCATGGTGTGAATGCTGCTCCTTTTCCCGGCCTCTCGACCTTCAGCTGGGTGCCTGTCGCTATGAAGTTGTTTGTCACGTGCATGCTTGCCGGGTGTACTGATTGTGCGCTGTATCCTGATGTCCTGCTTCTTCCGTATCTTAACCTGAATCCTCCAGTCCTTAGGGGGTGTGAAACAATGGGCCTTCCTGCCACCAGGTCTTTTATGTAGGTGAAATC
>DUGW01000025.1 GCA_013331125.1 Candidatus Woesearchaeota archaeon
GTCCCTGGTAGGCCTTTCTTTGACATCGATCAGTATGCCAAGAAGATGCTCGGTACTTTCGGCAGGTTCATGAACCATTCTATCGGTCATGGCCTCGGTTTTGATTGTCATGAGTTCCCTGCTCCCAGGAAGAAGGGGGATTTCTCTGTTCTTGAGGAGGGTTCTGTCGTCACTATTGAACCTGGTGTATACCTGCCTAGGCGTGGCGGTATGCGTATCGAGGATGATGTCCTTGTCCCTGCCAAGGGCCCTCAGGTCCTTACTAAGACAGGTAAGAATCTTCTGGTCATCAAGCGTTGAATTAAGAATAAGGTAAAGATTTGAAGATTTTTCCGCAGAACGCTCTGACTCTATATCCCTATATCAGGAACTTCCCGTCTTTCTGTATGAGTTTTCCGTCGACGTACAGCCTTCCGCCTTTTCTCATGTCCTTGACGATGTCCCAATGCAGTGCTGAGTCGTTTAGGTTCTTCTTGTTCTTGACTCCGCATTCTGGGTATCCCATGCCGAATGCCAGGTGTACTGTGCCTCCTATCTTTTCGTCGAACAGCAGGTTCTTTGTGTATCTTGTTATCTTGTAGTTCGTCCCTATCCCCAGCTCACCCAGGTAGCTTGATCCCGGGTCCATCGCCAGCATTGTCTTGAGGAATTTCTCGTTCTTCTTTGCCTTGGCGACCACTGCTTTTCCTTTCTTGAACTCTACGTATATCCCTTCTACCTCGTTCCCTCCTCTTATTGCCGGGTAGCTGAATTCTATGTGTCCCTCGACAGAATATTTCTCCGGCGCTGTGAACACCTCTCCGTCAGGCACGTTGTATATTCCGTAGCTGGCCCTGGCAGTCATGCCTTTTATGCTCATCCTCAGGTCTGTGTTCTCTCCGACTATCCTGACTTCGGTTCCTTTGTCGACGACTTTTTTCAGTCTTTCTTGTAGGCCTCTCATCTTGTTGTAGTCCACTAGGCATGCTCCGTATAGGAAGTCCTCGTATTCTTCTAGTGACATGCCTGCTTCTATGGCCAGTGCGTCTGTCGGGAAGTCGCATCCTACCCACCTTTTCTTCATCCTGACTTTTGATATCGGGTTGACCGTCTTTGACCTTATGGCCATCTTTTTAGGGTCTACTCCTGATAGTTCTCTTGTGTTTGTCGTCCCTGATACCCCTATGAATACGTCTGACATCTTTGCTTCATACATGGCGACCTCTGGGAATCTCTTTAGTTGATCGTCTGATGCGTTCTTGTAGTAGAGTGGCGCCATCCCTGGCAGGTGTACGTGCACTGCTGGGTATGCTCCTTTCTTCAGGCATAGTCTGTATATCTCTTTGATCAGCGGTTCTGCTATTGTGTCGCCGCCTATCACTACACGTTCGCCTTTCTTCACCTTTGTTGAATGCTCGACCAGAAGTTTTGCGTATTGTTTTATCCTTTCGTCCACCATTTTTCACACCTTTTTTCCTTGTTATGCTTTGTTATGGTATCTCCAGATTTGCTGTCTGTGATTTTCTATGCGGAAAATTCTTGTGAGACACATATATAAAACTTGTGCCAAATGCGGTCTGCTCGTCCTCCGACCACAGAAAATCAAAACGTTTATAAATCAGCCTTGATTACGGAAAACCATGGTCCCGACCAAGACGAAGCCCGACGTCGAGGGCAAGGAGAAAGAGATTCTTTCGAGCATAATTGTCGGTTACACTACTGATATCCAGACTCTTGAGGAGGAGAACCGTATCCTTCGCGAGTCTGTCAATAATCTGAAGAAGCAGCTTGAGAAGTTCCAGAATCCTCCTCTTTTGGTTGCTGAGATCAAGGACTTGCTTGATGGCAATGCTCTTATCAAGCTTAACAATGGCAATGAGTTCTATGTGGGGCTTGGTCCTCATCTGAATGACATCGCTCCTGGTGATTCTGTCCTTGTTGAGCAGAAGAATCTCACTGTCTTGCGTCAGATTCCCGTTTCTAAGTCTTTCAATGTCGAGAAGTTTGTCATCATTGAGAAGCCGACTGTCAGTTGGAGTGATGTCGGTGGTCTGGATAGGCAGGCTGAAGAGATCCGCGAGGTCATCGAGCTTCCTCTGAAGAAGCCTGAGCTTTTTGAGAAGGTCGGTATCCAGCCTCCTAAGGGCATCCTTCTTTATGGTCCTCCTGGCACTGGCAAGACGCTTCTTGCTAAGGCTGTGGCTTCCGCCACTGACTCTACCTTCGTCGAGGTTGTCGGTTCTGAGCTTGTCCAGAAGTTCATCGGTGAGGGCGCCAAGATGATCAAGGAGATTTTCCAGATGGCCCGTGAGAAGGCCCCTGCTATCATTTTCATCGATGAGTTGGATGCTCTTGCCTCTAAGCGTATCGATATCGGTACTTCTGGTGAGCGCGAGGTCCAGCGTACTTTCATGCAGCTGCTTGCTGAGATTGATGGTTTCAAGCCTTTGGGTGATGTTAAGATTGTCGGTTGTACCAACCGTAAGGACATCCTTGACCCTGCTGTTGTCCGCCCCGGCAGGCTTGACCGTCTTATCGAGATCCCTAATCCTAATCATGAGG